>JANNDB010000997.1:0-22336 GCA_031387285.1 Betaproteobacteria bacterium
CACTTCCACAAGACCCAGCGTGCGCACATCCAAAGCGGGACGCAGCGCCACTGCGGTGAGCCAGCCGATGGAAGCCAGGGCGCCCATTGCGCCGGCGACCGATGACAGGCGCCAGGCTTTGGCCACGGCGGTCATGGTGCCAGGCTGGCGCAGCAACAACCAGCTGCCGAGCAACAGCGTTTGCAGCAACTGCGCCAGCAGCACCGCCCAGGCGCCGATCAGCCAGGGTGACACCCCGGGCAACTGCAGCGCCGCGCCGCGGTAACCGACGCTGGACAATGCAAAGAATGCGCCCGACGCCAGGCCGAACAGGGCGGCATTGCCGCCCCATGACGTGCCGGCCGCCATACCCTTGCGCGGCAGCGACAGCAGCACCACACCCACGGTCGCCACCACCATCGCCAGCCCCGACAGCAGCGTCGGCCATTCCTGCAGGAACAAGGTGGCAAAGATGCCGACCTGCAGCACTTCGGTCTTGGAGTAGGTGACGCCCACAATGAAGTTGCGCTCGCGCATGGCCGCCAGCAGGCAGGCCGTGGCAGTCAGTTGCGCGGTAGCCCCCAACGTGAGCCAGAGGGCGTAGGGCAGGCCAAACGGTGGTATGCGGGCATCTGTGCCCGCCAACTGGTACGACAGCACAACCCAGGCCAGCGCCACCGGCAGCCCGTACAGAAAACGCACCAGTGTGGCGGCCAGGGTGCCCAGGCTGGCCGTCAGCGTGCGCTGTGCGGCATTGCGAATGGTCTGGGCAAATGCGGCCCAGATGACGATGGGTATCCAGGCCCAGGCAGCAGCAGCGGGGAGTTGCATGGCGAATCGGCGGCGGTGGCGCCGCCGGCTCTCAATAGGTTCCAGGCAACAGGATAGCCTTGTCCACGTTCTGGATATTGGTGTGGCCGCAGAACGCCATGGTGGTGTCGAGTTCCTTGTGGATGATCTGCAGTGCCTTGCTGACACCGGCCTCACCCATCGCACCCAGACCGTAGACCATGGCGCGCCCGATCATGGTGCCGCGCGCGCCCAGGGCCCATGCCTTGAGGACGTCTTGCCCGGAACGGATACCGCCGTCCATCCAGACCTCGGTCTGTTGGCCGACCGCCGCGACAATGCCCGGCAGTGCCGCAATGCTCGAAGGCGCGCCGTCGAGCTGGCGGCCCCCATGGTTGGACACGACGATCGCATCGGCCCCCGCCGCCACGGCCAACCGCGCGTCCTCGGCGTCCATGATGCCCTTCAGAATCAGCTTGCCGCCCCAACGCTCCTTGACCCAGGCGACGTCGGCCCAGGACAGGCGTGGGTCGAACTGCTCGTTGGTCCAGGCTGCCAGCGACTTCATGTCGCTCACCGCCTTCACGTGCCCGACCAGATTGCGGAAGGTGTGGCGGCGTGTGCCGAGCATGCCTAGACACCAGCGTGGTTTCGTGGCCAGGTTGATCAGGTTGGCCAGCGTCGGGCGGGGTTGCGCGGTCAGGCCGTTCTTGAGGTCCTTGTGGCGTTGCCCGATAACCTGCAAATCCAGTGTCAGCACCAGAGCGCTGCAGGCGGCTGCCTTGCAACGCGCAATCATGTTGGCCATCGCCTCGCGGTCCCGCATCATGTAGAGCTGAAACCAGAACGGTGCGCTGGTGTTCTGGGCCACGTCTTCGATGGAGCAGATGCTCATGGTGGACAGCGTGAACGGGATACCGAATTTCTCGGCCGCGCGGGCGGCATGGATTTCGCCATCGGCGTGCTGCATTCCGGTAAGCCCGACCGGCGCGATCGCCACTGGCATGGCCACAGCCTGCCCGACCATGGCACTGCGCGTGCTGCGGTTCTCCATGTTGACCGCCACACGCTGGCGCAGCAAGATCCTCTGGAAGTCCGCCGAGTTGGCGCGGTACGTTCCTTCTGTCCAGGAACCGGAGTCGGCGTAGTCGTAGAACATGCGCGGTACGCGCTTTTGGGCCAGTACGCGCAGGTCTTCTATATTGGTAATGACTGTCACTTTGGGCACTCCTGAAGCTGCGCCATGGTAACTTTGGCGCGCGCGGGCCGAAATGAAATCTGCCGTCTGCACGTTGAAATTGCGTCCGCTGTGGCGCGCCTGCCCGGTCTGGCAGGAGGCGATGCTGGCCGGCAGGCTGTTGTTCAGGGCGCGGGTGCGCTCGCTTCGCCGAGCCGGGCCTGGTGCCGCGCGATCTGCGCGCGCACCTGGCGCGGCGCAGTGCCGCCCAGCACGTCGCGCGCATTGAGCGAGCCGCGCAGGCTGAGCACCTCGTATACGTCGGCGTCGATGTCCGGGTTGAACTGGCGCAGCTTCTCCAGTGGCAGCTGGGACAGGTCAACGCCCTGCGCGCTGGCCGCCTTGACGGCGTGCGCCACGGCCTCGTGGGCGTCGCGAAATGGCAGGCCCTTCTTGGCCAGGTAATCGGCCAGGTCGGTGGCGGTGGCATAGCCGCGCAGGGCGGCGGCCTCCATCGCCTGCGCCTTCACGCTGATGCCGGCCACCATCTCTGCAAAGATGCGCAAGGTGTCCTTCAAGGTGTCCACGGTGTCAAACAGCGGCTCCTTGTCCTCCTGGTTGTCCTTGTTGTAGGCCAGCGGCTGGCCCTTCATCAACATGAGCAGGCCCATCAAGTGCCCGACCACGCGCCCGGTCTTGCCGCGCGCGAGTTCGGGAACGTCCGGGTTCTTCTTCTGCGGCATGATCGAGCTGCCGGTGCAGAAGCGGTCGGCCAGCGTGATGAAGCCGAAACTCTGGCTCATCCACAACACCAGTTCCTCGCTGAGACGGCTCACATGCACCATGGCCAGGCTGGCTGCGGCAGTGAACTCGATGGCGAAGTCGCGGTCGCTCACTGCGTCCAGGCTGTTCTGGCAGACACCCTCCATGCCCAGCGCCCTGGCAACCTGTTCGCGGTCCAGGGGGTAGCTGGTGCCGGCGAGCGCCGCGGCGCCCAGCGGCAACTGGTTGACGCGCCGGCGCACATCGACCAGGCGCGCCGCATCGCGCGAGAACATCTCCACATAGGCCAGCATGTGGTGGCCAAAGCTGACCGGCTGGGCTACTTGCAAATGGGTGAAGCCAGGCAATATGACCTCGGCATTGCGCTCGGCAATCTCCAGCAGGGCGCGTTGCAGCTGCGCCAGCAGGCCGCCGATCAGGTCGATCTCGTCGCGCAGCCACAGCCGGATGTCGGTGGCGACCTGGTCGTTGCGCGAGCGCCCGGTATGCAGCCGCTTGCCGGCGTCGCCCACCAGCTGTGTCAGGCGCGCTTCGATGTTCAGGTGTACATCTTCCAGCGCCAGCTTCCAGTCGAAGCTGCCGGAAGCGATCTCCTGCGTGATGGTGGCCATGCCGGCCTGGATGGAGCTCAGGTCGGAAGCCCCGATGACGCCCTGGTCACACAGCATCTGCGCATGCGCCAGCGAGCCACGGATGTCGACCTGCCACAGGCGTTTGTCGAAGAACACGCTCGAGGTGTAGCGTTGCACGAGGTCGCTCATGGGTTCGGAGAACAGCGCGGACCAGGCTTCGGACTTCTTGTCGAGTTGGTTCTGGGACATGGGGTGGGCAATCAGGATGGCGGGAGGCGAATGCACGGGAGCGGCGCAACATCACCAATAATGGGGCATCGGATGTTGCGATGAAAGACACTGAAATTTTATCGACCTTTTTGGAGCTGGACCCGGGCGCGCCGAAAGCGGCGGATGGGGTGCCGCTGGTGTTCGATGCCTGCCATGTCGGTGTGGTGCTGCGTGCAGTGCTGTTTGTACAGGTGGTGGTGGGCGTGGGGGCCATGTTCGTGTCTTCGTCCCCGACCGACTGGCTGATCCGCAATGCCATGCTGACGGGCGCCACCTTGCCGGCCACGCTTGCCTGGTTGATAGTGGCCTGCACGCTCAAGACCGTCCTGGCCCGATGGCCGGTTGCCGGCCAGATGCTGGGCGGCGTGGCGCTGGGTGCACTGGCAGGTGCCGCCGGGTGCGCGTTTCTGGCCAGTACCGGCCTTGTGGAGCAGGCGCCCTTCGTGGCTTCGGCGGCAGCCGGCGCGCTGCTGGCGGCCGCGCTGGTGCTGGCGCTGCAGATGCGGGCCAAGGGCCGTGCGCCTGCGGCCACAGCCGCCCGCTTGTCGGAATTGCAGGCGCGCATCCGACCGCATTTCCTGTTCAACACGCTCAACAGCGCGATCGCCCTGGTGCGCGCCGAGCCGGCACGCGCCGAGACCTTGCTGGAGGATTTGAGCGACCTGTTCCGTCATGCGCTGGTAGATCAGGGCGACGCGGTGACGCTGGAGCAGGAGATTGCGCTGGCGCAGCGTTATCTGGACATTGAAAAGGTGCGCTTCGGCGCTCGCCTGCAGGTGGAGTGGGCCATCGACCCGCTGGCCGGCGCGGCCCGGCTGCCGCCACTGCTGCTGCAACCGCTGGTGGAGAACGCGGTGCGCCACGGCGTGGAGCCGAGCGACACCGGTGCCACGGTGCGTGTGTCCACCAGCAGGCGCGGCTCGGTAGTGGTGATCAAGGTCACCAACACGGTTCCGGCGGGCGCGGGTGCGCCGGGCCATGGTGTGGCCCTGGACAATGTGCGCGACCGCCTGCAATTGCTGCACGATGTGCAGGGCCGGTTCCGTAGTGGCTTGGTCGACGGTGTATTCCAGGTGCGCATGGAGGTGCCTTTGTGAGCGATCAGACCGCCTGCGAAGAGAACCGCGACACAACGCGCAGCGCGGAGACTTCCCGGTGACAGCGGTGCTCAAGGTCATGTTGGTGGACGACGAGGCGCTGGCGCGCGCACGCCTGCGCACCTTGCTTGCGGACTGCACCGATCCCGCAACGACCGTCGTGGCAGAGGCCTACAACGCGGCGCAGGCCATGGAAATGGTGACCCAGCACGAAGTCGATGTGGTGCTGCTCGACATCCACATGCCGGGTACGGATGGCCGCGCGCTGGCTGGCCGCCTGCGCGGCCTGGTGCCGGCTCCGGCCGTTGTGTTCGTGACCGCCCATGCCGAACACGCCCTGCAGGCCTTCGAGCTTGACGCTGTGGATTACCTGACCAAACCCGTGCGCCTTGCACGCCTGGTCGCGGCCCTGCAGAAGGTGCAACGGGTCAGGCCGGCGCAGCGTCAGACAGTCGCCGATGCCGTCACCGAATTCCTGACCATCCAGGACCGTGGCGGCACCGAACGGGTTCCGCTCGCCGAAGTGGCCTACCTGAAAGCCGAACTGAAGTACCTCACGGTGCGCACGGCGCAGCGCAGCTACATCCTGGATGCTTCGCTGAGCGAACTCGAAGAGCGCCACCAGCAGCTTTTTTTGCGCGTCCATCGCAACGCCCTGGTGGCCCGTCGCCTGGTTCGCGCGCTCGAGAAGTTCTATGACGCCGAGGAGGGCGAAGGCTGGGCGGTGCGGCTGCACGGCATCGACGAGGTGCTGGTGGTCTCGCGGCGCCAGTTGCCGGCCCTGCGCGACCTGCTCGCGGGTGGAGCGTGAAAGTGGGGCCGGAGCAGCGCATCGCCGCGCTACCCTGCTGGAGCGGACTGCAAGAGATCGTGCCACTGGCGGGCGGCATGACCAATCACAACTTTCGTGTGAAGGATGGGCGTGGGCAGTACGCCCTGCGCTTTGGCGTCGACCTGCCCCAATACGGCGTTTTGCGCTTCAACGAACTCACCGTTGCCCGCGCGGCGCATGCGGCGGCGGTTGCCCCCGAGGTGGTGTACGCCGCTGAAGGCGTCATGGTGAGCCGCTTCATAGACGGACGCACCTTGGGTGCGGCCGACCTGCGCGATCCGGCGTTCCTGGCCAGGGTAGTAACCTTGTTGCAGCAGGCCCATCGCAGCATTGCCCAGCACGTGCGCGGCCCCGTGCTGATGTTCTGGGTCTTCCAGGTGCTGCGCAGCTATCTGGCGATGCTGGAGGCGGCGCCCGGCAACTTGCTGAACGCCGCACTGCCGGCGCTGCGGCGCGAGTCCGCCTGGCTGGAGGCGCGCGTTGGAGCGGTGGACATCGCGGTGACCCACAACGATCTGCTGGCCGCCAATTTCATCGATGACGGATCACGCCTGTGGCTGATCGACTGGGAGTACGCCGGCTTCAACAGCCCCTTGTTCGATCTGGCCAACCTGTCATGCGACAACGATTTCTCTCCGCGGCTCGATCGGGAGCTGCTGTCGAGCTACCTGGGCGCGGCGCCCGACGCCGGTCAACAGTCCACGTTTGCGTGCCTGCGCCAGGCCTCGCTGTTGCGCGAGATGTTGTGGGGTGCGGTTGCGCACCTCGGTTCGTCGGTCGCGTTCGATTTTGAGTCCTATACCCGCCAGTGGGAGGCCAAATGGGAGCCAATGTCGTAGTGGCGCGCCGCACGTCAACCGGTATTGCGCAGCCCTGCCGCGATTCCGTTGATCGAGATGTGTATGCCCCGACGTACCCGCTCATCGCCTTTGCCGGCGCGATAGCGCCGGATCAGTTCGACCTGCAGGTGGTGCAGCGGATCGATGTACGGAAAGCGGTGGCGGATCGAGCGCTGCAGGGCCGCATTGCCGGCGAGGCGCTGTTTGTTGCCCGTCACCAGCGCAAGGGCGTCTGCCGTCAGGTGCCACTCGGCCTCGATGCGGGCCAGGATGGTCTTGCGCAGGCGGGCATTGGGTACCAGCTCGGCATACCGTGCCGCGAGCGCCAGATCACTCTTGGCCAGCACCATGTCCAGGTTCGAGAGCAGGGTGCGGAAGAACGGCCATTGCCGGTACATCTTCTGCAGCATTGCCAACTGGGCCTTGCGGGCCGTGGCATCGGGGGCCGCCAGGAACTCCTGCACGGCCGAGCCGAAGCCGTACCAGCCGGGAAGCGTCAGCCGGCACTGGCCCCAGCTGAAGCCCCAAGGGATGGCGCGCAGGTCTTCTATGCGTTGTGAGGGTTTGCGCGAGGCCGGGCGTGATCCGATGTTGAGTTCCGCGATTTCGCGCAGCGGTGTGGAGCCGAAGAAATAGTCCGTAAAGCCGGCCGTGCCGTAGGCCAGGTCGCGGTAGGCCGCCATGCTGGTTGACGAGAGTCGCGCGGCGGCGCGCAGAAAGGCCGGGCTGGCCGGTTTGGTGGACTGCAGCAGGGTGGCCTCCAGCGTGGCCGCAACCAGGGTCTCCAGGTTGCGCCGCCCGATTTCCGGATTGGCGTATTTGGAGCCAATCACCTCGCCCTGTTCAGTGAGCCGGATCTGCCCGCGCACCGTTCCCGGCGGCTGCGCCAGGATGGCCTGGTAGCTGGGGCCGCCCCCGCGCCCGACGGTGCCGCCGCGGCCATGGAACATGCGCAGCCGGATCGGCCCGCCCTGGGCATCCGACAACTCGTCGAACAATCCAACCAGGGCAATCTCGGCCAGGTACAGCTCCCAGTTGCTGGTGAAGATGCCGCCGTCCTTGTTGCTGTCGGAGTAACCGAGCATGATGTCCTGCTCGGCCCCACCGCGCCGGACCAGCGCCCGGATGCCTGGTACTGCATAGAAGGCGCGCATGATGGGCGCCGCGTTGCGCAGGTCTTCAATGGTCTCGAACAGCGGCACCACGATAAGGTCGCTGTGGCCGTCGGTGTCCAGCGTGCCGCGCATCAGGCCACACTCCTTTTGCAGCAACAGCGCCTCCAGCAGGTCGCTCACCGTTTCGGTGTGGCTGATGATGTAGTGGCGGATCGCCTCGCGCCCATACCTCTGCAGCATCTGGCGCGCACAGGCAAAGATGGCCAACTCCGACTGGGCCAGCGTGGAGTAGGTGTGGTCGAGTACCCGTAGCGGGCGTGCGTCACACAGCAGATGGTGCAACAACGTCTGCCTGGCCGGTTCGTCGAGCGCGGTGTAGTCGGGGTGGATGCGCGCCACGCGCAATAGTTCGGCCACCACTGCCTCATGCTGGTCCGAGCTCTGGCGCAGGTCGACGGTTGCCAGGTGAAAGCCGAACACATCCACCGCGCGGATCAGCGGGTGCAGACGCTGACTGGCCAGCGCGCCGCCATGGTGCGTGAGCAGCGAGGCTTCGATGGTCAGCAGATCGGCCCGGAACTCGGCCGCGTCGCGGTACGGGTTCTGGGGCGCCACCGCATGGCGCGCGGCGTCGCCACCGGTCAATTCCTTCAGGGTGGCTGCAAGGCGCGCGTACATGCCGGTAAGCGCCAGCCTGTAGGGCTCGTCCTGGCGGTGCGCGTTGCCGTCGGGGGACCGGGCGGCCAGCGCCTTCATCGGTTCGGAGCACTGCACCAGCATGCCTGACAGCGATAGCTCGCTGCCCAGGAAATGGACCTCCGTGAGGTAGTGGCGTAGCGCCACCTCGGCTTGCCGGCCCAGCGCATAGGTGAGCGTCTGGGCGCTCACATTGGGATTGCCGTCACGATCTCCGCCAATCCACTGCCCCATGCGCAGAAAGCTGTGCACCGGCCGGTCGCCGAGCGCACCTTCCAGACTCGCGTACAGGCGCGGTATTTCGCGCAGAAATGTCGCCTCGTAGTAACTCAGGGCGTTTTCAATCTCGTCGGCCACGGTGAGCTTGGTAAAGCGCAGCAACCGGGTCTGCCAGAGCTGCACGACGCGGGCGCGAATCTGCGCTTCGTTGGCTGCCAGCTCGCGCGGCGTCAATGCGTCCTTGCGAGCGCTGATGGCACGGGCGTGCAGGCCGATCGCGTCGCGCGCTGCGAGCAGCTGCGCGATCGCACGTTCGGCATCCAGGATGCTCTTGCGTTGCACTTCGGTCGGGTGCGCGGTAAGCACCGGCGAGACGAAGCTGGTCGCCAGGGTCTCGACGATGCTGGCGTCCGTGATGCCGGCCCAGCGCAGGCGCGAGAGGGCGACATCGATGCTGCCCTCCTGCGTATCACCCGCGCGTTCGTGGATGGCGCGCCGGCGGATGTGGTGGCGGTCTTCGGCGAGGTTGGCCAGGTGGCTGAAGTAGGTGAAGGCGCGGATCACGCTCACGGTCTGGTCACCGCTCAGACCGCTCAGCAGCTTCTTGAGCGCGCGGTCGGCGTCCTGATCGGCATGGCGGCGAAACGCCACGGACAATCCGCGGATCTGCTCGACCAGTGCGTAGGCTTCCTCACCGTCCTGCTCGCGGATCACGTCGCCCAGAATGCGCCCCAGGAGCCGGATGTCTTCGACCAGTGGGCGCTCGTTCTCGCGCTCTTTCTTGGATGGACTGGAGATCGTGTTGCGGCTCATGGCAGCCTTCAGGGGAAGGGCGTTGGGGGGGTGTGCCCATGCTAGCATCGACGGCCCATTCAACGATTACCAGCAGGTTACCAACGTGCGTTCGTCCAGCCCCCGCCCCCTGGTCATCGCTACACGGGAAAGCCGGCTCGCGTTATGGCAGGCCCACCACGTCAAGACGCTGCTGGAAGGCCTTGGCCACCGGGTCAGCCTGCTGGGTATGACAACCCGTGGCGACCAGATCCTGGACCGTTCACTCAGCAAGGTGGGTGGCAAGGGCCTCTTCGTCAAGGAACTGGAGCTGGCGCTGGAAGATGGGCGCGCTGATCTCGCGGTGCATTCACTCAAGGACGTGCCAATGGAGTTGCCTGTTGGCTTCCAGCTGGCCTGTGTACTGGAGCGCGAGGACCCCCGCGACGCATGGGTGTCTGCGCATTGGGCCGATCCGGCGGCGCTGCCGCCGGGCGCCGTGGTCGGCACCTCCAGCTTGCGCCGCGTGGTGCTGCTGCAGGAACGCTTCGCGGCGCTGGGGCGGCAGGATATCCGCATTGAGCCACTGCGTGGCAATCTGGACACCCGCTTGCGCAAGCTCGACGACGGCCAGTATGACGCGATTGTTCTGGCAGCCGCGGGCCTGATCCGGCTGGAGCTGGCAGCGCGCATTCGTCTCGCCTTCGACATCGCCCAGATGCTGCCGGCCGCAGGGCAAGGCGCTCTCGGGGTGGAAATCCGCTCCGATCAGGCGGACCTCGCAGCGCTGTTGGCGCCGCTCGCGCACCAGCCCACCTGGCTGGCAGTCGCGGCGGAGCGGGCCGTCAGCCTGGAGATGGGCGGCAGCTGCTCCATGCCACTGGCGGCCCATGCCGCCTGGCACGGCCCGCAACTTCATATCGATGCGGCGTGGGGCCGTTTCGGGGAGCATGCGGCGGAGCCGGACCGACAGGCTCTGGTGCGTGCTACGGATCGCGCCGCCGTGACGACCCTCTCGCAGGCGGGCCAATTGGGCCGCGCCGTGGCACTTGCCTTGTGCGCCGGTGGCGCCGAGAGATCGGTAGCGTGAGCGGCGCGCCCTTGCAGCGCCCATCCGCCGTAGTTACCCGGCCGCGGCCGGAAAGTGACCATTGGGTGGCGCAACTGCAAGCGCGTGGCATCCAGGCACGTTCCCTTCCCTTGATAGAAATCCAGCCCGCGGTCGACGCGGATTCCATCACACAGGCCTGGGCGGAACTGGGGTACTGCAAGGCGGTGATGTTTGTGAGCCGCTTCGCGGTGGACGCTTTTTTTGCGCACCGCCCTGCGCTTGCCGCTGGAATGGATAGTGTCAGGATGTGGTCCACCGGGCCGGGAACCCGCGCGGCCTTGCTGCGCCAGGGCGTGGCGGGCGATCGACTCGACAACCCGCCCGAAGGCGGCACGCAGTATGACTCCGAAGCCCTGTGGAACGTTGTCAACGGCCAGGTACAGCCGGGGAATCGGGTGCTGGTGGTGCGTGGCCAGGACGGCGATGGCCCGACGCTCGAGGGTGGTGCGGGACGCGACTGGTTGGCCCGGCGTCTGATCGACAGCGGCGTCCAGGTGCGGTTCGTGGTGGCATACCGGCGGTTGATGCCGAGCTGGCCTGCAGGGCTGCACACGCTGGCCCGAACCGCTTCCAGTGATGGGTCCGTCTGGATATTCACCAGTGGCCGGGCGGTCGATCATCTGACCCGACTGCTCCCCCGCCAGTCGTGGTCGGCGGCGCGCGCGCTTGCCACCCATCCACGTATTGCCCTGGCCGTGCGCGACGCCGGTTTCGGCGTGTTGCGCGAGACCCGGCCAGACCTGGCCAGTGTGGTGGCGTCGATAGAATCCTTTGAATGAATGGCGACCCCGCAACCCAGGTGACAGCGGCTCGGGCACGGCAGATTTCCGTGCTGGGCGTGTTGGCAGTGGTGCTTGCCTTGCTGGCACTCGGCGTGGCGCTCCTGGCCTGGCAGCGTCTTTCGGCGATGCGTGAACAGCTGGCGCGGCAGAGCGCCGACGCGGGTGTGCAATCCGTTGAGGCCCGTGCCATCGCCCGCCAGGCGCAGGAGCTGGCGCGTGACACCGCAGCCCGGCTCGCTGTGTCAGAAATCAAATTGAGCGAGGTTGCGCTGCAGCGAAATCAGCTGGAAGACCTGATCCAGAGCCTGTCACGCTCGCGTGACGAAAACCTGGTCGTCGACATCGAGTCGGCGCTGCGGCTGGCAGTGCAGCAGGCGCAACTCACCGGCAGTGTCGAGCCGCTGTTGGCAGCGCTCAAGAGCGCTGATCAGCGGGTTGCACGTGCGGCCCAGCCGCGGTTGGCGCAGTTGCAGCGCGCCATAACACGCGATCTGCAGCGCGTGACTTCCGCCACGGTGTCGGATACACCGTCGTTGCTGCTGCGTATTGACGAACTGTCGCGCCTGGCGGACGAGTTGCCACTGCTCAATGCGGTGGCGGCCGTCAGTGCGACGGGGTCGCTCAAGCGCGCCGACAACGAAGCACTTCCGTCCTGGTGGCAACGCGCGCTGCAGTTGCTGGGCGATGAGGCGCGCAACCTGCTGCGCGTGAGCCGTATAGAGCAGCCGGAGGCGGCCCTGCTGTCACCCGAGCAGTCGTTTTTTGTGCGCGAGAACCTGAAACTCAAGTTGCTCAACGCCCGCCTCGGACTGCTGGCACGGCAATTGGAACCGGCGCGTGCCGATCTCGCAGCTGCGTCCACCCTGCTGAACCGGTACTACGATCCGGGCGCGCGCAAGACCCAGGCGGCAGCCACCTTGTTGCAGCAAATCCAGATGCAGGCAAGGACCATGGACCTGCCGCGCATCGACGAAACGCTGGCGGCGCTGACAACCGCCGCGGCAGGGCGCTGACGCCTGGTGCGCGGAGACATCCGATGCGAATAGCCCTGTGGTTGCTGGCACTGTTTGGAGTCGCCGTTGCTGCTGCCCTGTTCGCTGGAAGCAATCCGGGTTCCATCACGGTTTTCTGGCCACCGTACCGGGTCGACCTGTCACTGAATCTGGTTCTCGTGCTGCTGCTGCTGGGCTTTTTCATGCTGCACTTGGCGCTGCAGGCCATGTCAGCCCTGTTTGCCTTGCCGGGGGCGGCGCGGAAATGGAGGTCGCGCCAACGCGAACGGGCCATGCAGCTTGCGTTGCTGGATGCCTTCACGAACCTCGCGGCGGGGCGCTTTGTGCGCTCGCGCAAGGCGGCAGAAGCGGTGCTGCAGCAGGTTGATTCCGTCGGGATGGACGAGCCGGCCCTGCCGTATGCAGCGCGGCTGCGCGCGGTGGCGCACCTGCTGGTGGCCGAAGCCACCCACCTGTTGCAGGACCGCCCGGTGCGTGACGCCCATTTCGCCAGCGCGCTCAAGCAGGCGAGTGGGGCCAGTGCGTCGGAGACGCGTGATGGCATTCAGTTGCGGGCGGCCCGGTGGGCGCTGGACGACCGCGATGCGGCGCGGGCGCTGGAATTGTTACGGGAACTGGGGCAGGGCGCGGCGCGACGCACGCTTTCAATGCGCCTGCACCTGAAGGCTGCCCGCATGGCAGGTTCAACCGCGGCGGCCCTGGATACGGCGCGTCTGCTGGCCAAACACCGCGCCATGTCGGTGCTCGCGTCCCAAGGCGTACTGCGTGGACTCGCCATGGAGTTGCTCGATGGGGCCCATGATCCGACGCAGCTGCAACAGGCGTGGCAGGCACTGGAGGCGGCGGAGCGCGCCATGCCCGACGTTGCCATCCATGCCATGGCACGGCTGCGGCTGGTGGGTGGGTCACCGGCGCTCGGCCTGTCCTGGTTGTTGCCGGTTTGGGAGCGCATGCTGGCGCACCCGGCCGATCTGGACGAGTCCCAGCGGGTAGGTCTGGTGCGCGCGCTTGAGCACGGCTTCGCCGGTGCCGCGGGGGCGCCAGACGCCGCCTGGCTCGCGCGCATCGAGCAGGCGCAGATGCAGCGTCCGGGCGACGCCTTGTTGCAGTATCTGGCGGGTACCGCGTGCATGCGCCTGCAACTGTGGGGCAAGGCGCAGCAGTTGCTGACGCAGTGCCTCGCGCGTCTGCAGGATGGGCCATTGCGTCGCGACGCCTGGCGCCAACTGGCGGAGCTGGCCCAGCGCAATGGCGACCAGGAGGCGGCGTTGCGCGCCTGGCGAAGCGCAGCGCAGTCCTGATTCCAGGCTGTCGGCGCCCCGGGGGTCAGCCGCCTTGGGCCGGCTGTTCGAACGGAAGCGTCATGGAGCGCAGGTCGCGACGCGTTTCCACCAGTACCAACGGGCCATCATCAAGCACTACGGGCGCCGGGCGCTCGCGAGGCACATGAATGGCCTTTGGCAAGGTGGCAATGGCAGCCTGCGCCGCGCTGATCTTCTGCGGATCGGAATTGACCCAATTGAGCCCGCTTTGTTGCGCCACGCCGGTCAACTCGTCCAGGGGCAGGTGATAGGCCTGAACTTTGGGCAAACCCGGCACGACGACCGCTGGGGCGACCGCAGCCACGGGCGCCGGCACTGCCACTGGCGCTGGTTCGACCTGGGCCAGGACGGGCGCCGAGAAGCCTTCCAACGCCTGTTGCGGGCCGTTGCCCTCATTGGCACTGCGTTCGACATCTTCCTGGTTGCGTGAGGGGCGCTCGCCGCGCGGACCGCGGTCCCGGCCATTGCGCTCGCGCGGACGGCGCTCGCGCGGCTGGCCGCTCTCCATGCCGGCGTCATTGCCCGAAAACCGGTTGGAGGTGTCAGCTGTTTCGGGTTGTCCGGCTTCCAGGCCGTTCGCGGGTTGGCCATCGGATGTGACCAGGCCTTGAACGGCGCCGTTTTCCGCTTCCGGGCGGGGGCGGCGTTCGCGCCGGCCGTCACGCCCCTCACGTGGTTCACGAGGTTCACGCGGCGGGCGGCCCTCTACGGATCCGTCCGGACGGGTTTCGCCGGCGCCATCGCCGCGTTCAGCACGTTGTTCACTGCGCGGCTCGCCGCGCTCCGTGCGTTCGCCCCGCTCGGCGCCATTGCGGCCTCGGCCGCCACGCTCACCGCTGCGCGGTCCGCGCTCGCCGCGCGGCTCCTGGCGCGCCATATCCTGCTGCTCGGCGCCAGCCATCGCAGCGCCATCGCCGCCGGTCGCCTGGGCGTTGGCTTCACCACGCTCGCGCTGCCCTTGTGGTGGACGGTCGCCGCGGTCTGCCCGATCGCCCCGGTTTCCCCGGCCGCCACGGCCACCACGGCCCCGGCCTTCTCCGCGTGGACCATCTCGGCCCTCATTGCGGCGTCCCTCGCGCGCCGGGCGATCTTCCTCGGCCCTCGCTTCCTGCTTGGCTGGTTCCGTCGGCCGCACCTCCGGTGGCGTTGCGGCGGGTGCGCCAAACAGGTTCTTGATCCAGCCAAAGAATCCATTTTCGGCAGGTGCGGCGGGAGCTGGGGCGGGCGCTGCCGCCATGGGTGCCGGCACAACAACCGGATGTGGTGCCGGGGCGGGGGCTGGTGCCGCCGCTGCCTTCACTGGCGCGACCGGAGCCGGAACGTCGGGCAATACACCCTTGATCACCGGTGTCTGCCGGTTGGTAGGCTCCTGGGAGCGGCGCGTCACCGAAGTCGGGTCTTCCACCTCTTCGGCCATCTTGTAGCTCACCTCCATGCCGTCGAGGCGTGGATCATCGTGTTTCAGACGTTCGAGCTTGTAGTTGGGCGTCTCCAGTGTCTTGTTGGGCACCATCAGCACATTGATGCGCTGCTTGAGCTCAATCTTGGCGATCTCGGTGCGTTTTTCGTTGAGCAGGAAGGAGGCCACGTCCACTGGAACCTGACACAGTACAGACGCCGTGTTGTCCTTCAGCGACTCCTCCTGGATGATGCGCAGGATCTGCAGCGCCGAGCTTTCCGTGTCGCGGATATGCCCCGAGCCCCCGCAGCGCGGGCATGGGATGGAAGCGCCTTCACTGAGCGCCGGGCGCAGGCGCTGGCGGCTCATCTCCATGAGGCCGAACTTGCTGATGGAGCCGAACTGCACGCGCGCGCGGTCCTGGCGCAAGGCGTCGCGCAGGCGGTTTTCGACATCGCGCCGGTTGCGGCTTTCTTCCATGTCGATGAAGTCGATCACGATCAGGCCGCCGAGGTCGCGCAGGCGCATCTGGCGCGCCACTTCGTCGGCCGCTTCCAGATTGGTGCGGGTCGCGGTTTCCTCGATGTCGCCGCCGCGGATGGCGCGCGCCGAGTTCACGTCCACCGAGACCAGCGCCTCAGTGTGGTCGATGACGATGGCGCCGCCGCTGGGCAGCTGCACGGTGCGGGCGTAGGCCGACTCGATCTGGTGTTCGATCTGGAAGCGCGAGAACAGCGGTGCGTCGTCGCGGTAACGCTTGACGCGGGCGGCATGTTCGGGCATCACGTGCGCCATGAACTGCTGGGCCTGGTCGTACACGTCATCGGTGTCGATCAGGATGTCGCCGATGTCATGGCTGAAGTAGTCGCGGATGGCCCGGATGACCAGCGAGGACTCCTGATAGATCAGGTAGGCGCCCTTGCCACCCTTGGAGGCGCCGTCGATAGCACCCCAGAGCTTGAGCAGGTAATTCAGGTCCCACTGCAGTTCGGGCGCGCTGCGGCCGATGCCGGCGGTGCGCGCGATGATGCTCATGCCGTTTGGATATTCGAGCTGGTCCAGAGCCTCCTTCAGATCGGCCCGGTCGTCGCCTTCGATGCGGCGCGATACACCACCACCGCGCGGGTTGTTGGGCATCAGCACGACATAACGACCGGCCAGCGACACAAAGGTGGTCAGCGCCGCGCCCTTGTTGCCGCGTTCTTCCTTCTCGACCTGGACCAGCAGTTCCTGGCCTTCGCGGATCGCGTCCTGGATGCGCGCCTGGTTGACCGGCACGCCGGCCGCGAAATAGCTGCGCGAGATTTCCTTGAACGGCAGGAAGCCGTGGCGGTCTTCGCCGTAATCGACAAAACAGGCTTCGAGCGAGGGCTCGACCCGCGTCACCACGGCCTTGTAGATATTGCCCTTGCGTTGTTCGCGGCCTTCGATTTCGATTTCGTAGTCAAGCAGCTTTTGGCCGTCGACGATGGCCAGGCGGCGTTCTTCGGCCTGCGTGGCATTGATCAGCATGCGTTTCATGTTGTCGTTCCTCTTCGTTCACCGGGCAGGGTGGGCCGGACGGATGCCGGAGCCACTGTGCCCTGGGTCAAATGACCCCTTAAATGCCCATGACGAGCAAACGATGCCTGGGCGAACGATTCGAATCGATGGAGTGCCTGCAGCCGCGGACTCAGATAGTGAGTCGCGGCGTTGGCGCGTGGATGGCGGCGAGGGGTTGCTGCTGCGGCGGCGCTTCCGGTGCGGAAGGGCGGTGGACCCGGAGAACGGGCCTGATAGAGCCAGCCCGGTCCGCCAACCACACCAACAGGCGCAGCAGGAGAATGAGCAGGGGGACGATCACCACAAACATTTCGCTTCAATCCGTCTGCCAGCGCAACGCTGGCAGACTTCTGTATTCCATGACAGGGATTCAAATCGTCGGCGTACCCGCAAGCCGCGTTGTCCACCGTGGGCTTTGGCCGTTGGTCTGACAGTGCGGCGATCCGGAGGCATCGACCTTCCAGCGCGGCCCGGTGGTGACTGAGTGGACTAAACTCCAGACAAATCAACCACTTGCAGCGCGTCGCTGGTGAAACACATTATAGGGGCCAATGGCCCGGCTGCGCCTGCTGCTGCGGTGAAATCACTGCTGGTGGACCCGGACGACGCCGGTCAGCGGCTCGACAATTTCCTGATGCGCCAACTCAAGGGCGTGCCCAAGACGCACGTCTACCGCATCATCCGCAGCGGTGAAGTGCGGGTCAACAGCGGTCGCGCCAGTGCCGATCGCCGCCTGTTGCCCGGCGATGTGGTCCGGCTGCCGCCGGTGCGCACTTCGCAGCGCGCAAGCGACAAGGTCCAGGCGATGCAGGAGCAAGCGCGGCGTAGCGTGGTTCACCCAGCGTCGGCGTTGCAGTTTTCCATATTGCGGGAAGAAGATGGCTGGCTGGCCGTGGACAAACCTTCGGGTACTGCAGTACATGGCGGTTCCGGAGTGAGTTTCGGGCTGATTGAGCAACTGCGCATGGCCCGGCCGCAGGCGCGGCTGCTGGAACTGGTGCACCGGCTGGACAAGGAAACCAGCGGCATCCTGCTTGTGGCCAAGAAGCGCAGCGCGCTAAAGCATCTGCAGGACCAGTTTCGCGCCCGCGAAACCGGCAAGACCTATCTGGCCATGGTAATTGGCGAATGGCCCGAACGGCTCAAGGTGCTCGATACCCCGCTTCGCAAGAGCCTGTTGCCTGATGGTGAACGCCGTGTGTCGACCGTGCCGCGCGACCATCCCGACGCCATGGCCGCTGTCAGCCTGGTGAAGCGGGTAGCGGTTGGCAAGCACTTCAGCCTGCTGGAAGTGACCATCAAGACCGGACGCACACACCAGATCCGGGTGCACCTGGCGGCGCAGGGCATGCCGATTGCGGGAGACGACAAATACGGCGACTTCGAGCTGAACAAGGCGCTGCGTCGAGCCGGCAATCTGGTGCCTCTGCAACGCATGTTTCTGCATGCATGGCGGTTACAGTTCAGCGACCCGGTCACCGGTGCGCCGGTGCAACTGGTCGCCCCACTGCCGCGTGAACTTCAATTATTCCGTGACCATGTCTTTCCCGCCACCGCATCCTGAAGCCGGCTTTGCCGACCCATCCCCAATATCGACGCGCAGGTATGACCTGCTGGCGTTCGACTGGGACGGCACGCTGTTCGACTCCACTGCCATCATCACGCGTTGCATCCAGCTTGCCGTGGGTGACGTGGGTGGCACCGTCCCGTCGGACAAGGCGGCCTCCCACGTGATCGGACTGGGCCTGATGCAGGCCCTGGCCATCGCCGCACCTGACGTGCCGAAGGAGCGTTATCCGGAGCTGGGGGCGCGTTACCGCCACCACTTCATGGCGTGTCAGGACGACATCAGCCTGTTTGAGGGCGTCTTGCCGATGCTGCACGCGCTCAAGGCAGGCCAGCATTGGCTCGCAGTGGCTACCGGCAAGAGTCGCAAGGGATTGGATGCAACGCTGCGGACGATAGAGCTGCAAGGCCTGTTCCACGCATCCCGGACCGCCGACGAAACGGCCGGCAAGCCGCATCCGTTGATGTTGCAGGAACTGATGGCCGAGTTTGGTGTGGCGCCGCAACGGGTGCTGATGATCGGCGACACGACCCATGACCTCCTGATGGCACGCAACGCCGGCTGTGACAGTGTGGCCGTGGCATACGGGGCCCATGATTCGCACGAGTTCGAGCCCCTCGCGCCGCGATACGTTGCGCATTCGGTGGCGCAACTGCATGCCTGGCTGCAAGGCAATGGCTGAGGGACCGGTATGCCCGAATCGATACCACTGTGCAATACATCGGACCTGCAGGACGGCGGCCTGGCTGTGGGTTTCGACGTGGACTACCTCGGGCAGACCTGCCGTGCGTTTGCGATCCGTTATGCTGGCACGGCGCACGCCTACCTGAACCGATGCAGCCATGTGTCGATGGAAATGGATTTCCAGCCGGACCGATTTTTCGACAGCACCGGCCACTGGCTGATCTGCTCCACGCACGGTGCGACCTACCATCCCGCCACGGGTCAATGCCGTGGCGGACCCTGCCGGGGCAACCTGGTGCGCATAGACCTTGTGGAGCAGGAAGGCGTGGTGCACTGGCATACTGCCCACAATCTGCGACCCGTTTCCTTTTGAAAATTTCATGACCGACCCAAACGATCCTGTGCCCTCCTCGACGACTGACCCTGCCGCGCCTCCGGTCAACCCGGAACGTCCCGCCGCAGCTACTCCTGGCTGGGAGCGCGCCACGCTGGAGCGGCTGGCATTTGCTGTACTGGAAGAGCAGCGCAGCAGTCGGCGCTGGAAGATTTTTTTCCGTCTCGCGTGGCTTCTCGTACTGGGTGGACTGGTCTGGATCGGCCTGCACAGGGGTGGACCTTCGACCGACGTATCGTCGCCACATACCGCACTGGTGGAGATAAAGGGTGAGATTTCTTCAGGTGGTGAAGCCAGCGCCGACGTGGTTTTGACCGCCGTGCGCGCGGCGTTTGAAGACCAGGGCGCTGTGGCCGTCGTGTTGCTTATCAACTCGCCGGGCGGGAGCCCGGTGCAGGCGGGCATCATCAATGATGAGTTGCGTCGTCTCAAGGCGAAGCACAACAAGCCCTTGTACGCCGTGGTCGAGGAGACTTGTGCCTCGGCTGCCTATTACATTGCGGTGGCCACCGACCGCATTTTTGTAGACAAGGCCAGCGTGGTTGGCTCGATCGGTGTCTTGATGGACGGTTTCGGATTCACCGGACTGATGGACAAACTGGGTATCGAACGACGCCTGATGACCGCCGGGGAGAATAAGGGGTTTCTGGACCCATTCAGTCCGCAGTCGGAACGTCAGCGGGCGTTCAGCCAGGCAATGCTTGACCAGATTCATCGCCAATTCATCGATGCCGTGAAGGCCGGGCGTGGAAAACGGCTGAGGGAAACGCCGGAAACGTTCAGCGGCCTGTTCTGGACCGGGCAACAGGCTATCGACCTGGGTCTGGCCGATCAGTTGGGCAACCTCGATTTCGTTGCCCGCGAGGTAGCCAAGGCCGAAGACATCGTCGACTACACGCGGCGCGAGAATGTGGCGGAGAGGCTGGTCAAGCGTTTTGGCGCCGCTATCGGTGACGGTGCCATTCGAGCCTTGCGCGCCGCCCCGGCCTTTCGCTGATTCTTCAGCCTTCAGTGGCCAATCGCGTATACGGCCGGTGTACGGTTGTCCGGCGCCCAGCCCGGTTTGCGCCATTCAGCGATAGTGGCGCTACGGGTTCGCGCAGAAGGCAGGGTGACAGCCGCGCTGACCGCCAGCCGCGTTGACGGCGCCAGAACATCCAGCAGGGTCTGCAGCAGCGCCGCATTGCGAAACGGCACCTCGATGAAGAGCTGGGTCTGGCGCTGCATGAGCGCGAGGCGTTCCAGGTCGCGCACGCGCTGGGCCCGCTGCACGGCATCCTGCGGCAGGTAACCCGCGAACGCAAAACTCTGCCCGTTCATGCCGCTGGCGGCCAGCGCCAGCATCAGCGAGACCGGCCCGACCATGGGCACGACTTCCAGCCCCAGACCGTGCGCGGCCCGTACGACGGAGGCGCCCGGGTCGGCAATGGCCGGCATACCGGCCTCGCTGACCAGCCCCACATCGTGGCCGGCCAGCGCGTCCTGCAGCAAAGGGCGTGCATCAAAATCGATCTGGTGCTCGCCCTTCTTGTGAAGTTCGCGCGGCAACTCACGCAGACTCATCTGCTGGATCGGCGCCGCCAGAGGGTGCAGGGCATTGACCCGATTGAGTAGCGCGCGGGCCGACTTGGCGTTTTCACAGATCCAGTGCGTGAGGCGTGCGGCCTGGCGCAGGGTGGCGTCGGGCAACACCGTTTGCAATCCGGCTTGCGTGTCGCAGCCGAAATCCAGCGACGCTGGTATCAGGAACAGTCGCCCAGGTGTGGTCACAACAATTTGACCCCTGCGGCGCGCAACATGCGCGCAGTCCGGATCAGCGGCAAGCCGACCAGCGCCGACGGGTCATCGCTGTGGATTGACTCCAGCAGGACGATGCCCAGGCCTTCACTACGCGCGCTGCCAGCACAGTCGTACGGCTTTTCGATCTGCAGGTAGGCTTCGATTTCGGCGTCTTCCAGGCTGCGAAATTGCACTCGAACCGGTGCCAGGTCGGTCTGTGCGAAGCCTGTGGCCTTGCACACCACGGCGACGGCAGTCTGAAAAATGACCTCCTGCCCGGACATGCGCCGCAACTGCGCCACCGCGATGTCGTGCAACAGCGGTTTGCCGATCGGCTCACCGTGCAGGTCCGCGACCTGATCGGAGCCGATGACGACGGCTGACGGATACAGCTCGGCGACAGACTGTGCCTTGGCCAGTGCCAGCCGGCAGGCCAGCGCACGGGGTGTCTCGCCGGCATATGGTGTCTCGTCCACACCGGGCGCCACCACCTCGAAATCGAGGTGCAGGCGCTGCAGCAGTTCGCGGCGGTAGGGGGATGTGGAGCCAAGAATCAGCATGTTTCAGACAGGCGGGTGTTCGGCCTGATTCTCTTACACTGAAACCATGAAACTGCAGTTCAACCCGCAACGCCTGGATGTCCGTGCGTTTGCACTGGCTTGCGGCCAGGTCGAAGGCTCTCTGCCACTGGTAGTGCTGAAGCGCCTTGCACAGGACGCCCCGTCCATGGACCACGTGCAGCAGGTCGCGTGGCTGGCCCGGGGCGAGGTCCGTACCGGTGGTGATGGGCAGGCGCAATACTGGCTGCACCTGGACGCTGCGGCGAGCGTGCCGCTGATTTGCCAGCGCTGCCTGGCGCCGGTCGAGACCTCTCTGTTGGTCGAGCGCTGGTTCCGGTTTGTGGCTGACGAGGCCACCGCCCAAGCGCAGGACGACGAAAGCGAAGAAGACCTGCTGGTGATGGCGGGGGACTTCAACCTATGCGAACTGGTGGAAGATGAACTGGTGCTGGAGCTCCCCCTGATCCCGCGCCACGAACATTGTCCGGTGCCGCCCAAGCTGCAGGCGGAAGACCCTGAATTTGCTGCGCTGTCGCAAGCCCGCGAGAAGCCCTTCGCTGCATTGGCCGGGCTGAAGCTGCCAAACCGCGGAAAGGCTGGCTGAATGCGCTATACTCGTGGGCTTTTCGCGGTGTGTTCCGTGAAAGAGTCAAACAACCCGCTGTGGCCATGTTGCCACAGCCCCCATGAAGGAGCGGGCCATGGCCGTCCAGCAAAACAAAAAGTCACCCTCCAAGCGCGGCATGCACCGTTCCCACAATGCGTTGACGGTTCCAGGCATTGCCGTCGAGCCGACCACCGGCGAAACGCATCTGCGTCACCACATCAGCCCTACCGGGTTTTACCGCGGACGCAAGGTCATCAAGACCAAGTCCGAGGCCTGACAAACCATTCCCGCCATGAGCCCGGCGCTATCTTGCAGGTAGCGCCGGGCTTTTGTTTGGGTGAGCGTTGCTTCATGCACCGCGTCTTGTTGCGAGCAGCAGTCGCTCCATGACCACAATTGCAGTCGACTGCATGGGCGGCGACCATGGCGTCAGTGTG
>JANNDB010001032.1:0-8934 GCA_031387285.1 Betaproteobacteria bacterium
CACCACGAGTTCCGAAGCGCGCTCTGACACGGAATGGCGGACCTGCCCGATCTGGTCGCCCAGTTGGGTCAACAATCCTTTGTCGGTCAGGAATTTCGCCATCTCGTCGGATGGCTCGGTGGCCGGCGCGGCGCTGGCCCAGGTGCTGCCAAGCAACACACCGAGCGCAAGAATTTGTCTTGGAAGCAACATACCGGGAGCTTATCGATGCAGTTATGAGAAGTCAAGTTAAGTCGCTGCGCTAAGTCCTTGATAATAAATGCTGATATTCAATTTTTTCAATTGAAATTCAGGGCCTGGACTGCCTGGTGCCTGGAATCACCACCGCACCGAATGCCCATGAGCTGGAATAAAGAACACCCATGACCGTCACTGTGGTCCTTTTTCTGCATTTGATTGCCACCTGCGGCGCGCTGGGCACTATTGTCCTGACCGACATGCGGCTGATGGCCAAGCTGGTCGGTTATCGCGTGGTGATTCCGCCGCCGCAGCGGCTGGAGACCGTGACGATCACGGCGTCCCTGTTGATGTTGTATCTCACCGGCGGTGTGCTGGTATGGCTGGGCACGGCGCAGGACCCCGCCTACCTGGTCAATCCCAAATTGCAGGCCAAGTTGATTTTGGTGGGCGTGCTGAGCTTGAACGCGCTGGTTCTGCATTACCGTGCATTCCCCTTGCTGGGGCGCAAGGAGCCGATTTCGCACTGGACGCGCTGGCAGTGGCTGACGCTGGCGGCAAGTGTGTCGGTGTCCAACAGCCTCTGGTTCTTTTCCGCCTTCCTCGGTGTGGCGCGGGTCTGGACTTTCACGGTGTCATTGTGGTTCGTTCTGGGCATTGCCGCCATGGTGTGGCTCGTGATGTTCTGCATCGTCAACCTGGTGTTGTGGATGGCATCGCGCGATGCCCCCAAAGCCAGTCCGGACTGGGTCGATCTGACCATCTCGACCGTCAGCGATCTGGCCCAACTGACCGCTGCCGACAGCGAATCCCCGCGGGGGCGGGGAGCCAACCAGAGTCAGTACGGCAGCTTGCCCGCGAGTCGGCGAGGCTCTCGAGCGCCTGCCCGTAGCCGCGGCGCAGACTGACACAGCGGGCGTCAGTGCGGCGCAAGCTGCGCAGAGACAATCGGCAGGATTCTCCCGACAACACCGCTACGCGAGCGCCCATGACCATCTATTCCGATTTCCATCGCCATTCCGTCGAGCACCCTGATACCTTCTGGCGCGAGCAGGCGCGCCTGGTTGACTGGCAGCAGGCGCCCGTGCGCATCTGCGACTATGACAATCCGCCCTTTGCCCGCTGGTTTGCGGGTGGCACGCTCAACTTGTGCCATAACGCAGTGGACCGCCATCTGCCACAGCGCGCATCGCAGGCGGCGCTGATAGCGGTTTCTACCGAGACCGGATTGGAACAGGTGTACACCTTCGCCCAGTTGCACCGCGAGGTACAGCGCATGGCAGCGTCCCTGCTCGAACTGGGCGTACGCAAGGGCGACCGTGTGCTGATCTACCTGCCGATGGTGGCCGAAGCCGCGTTCGCCATGCTGGCCTGTGTGCGTATCGGCGCCATCCACAGCGTGGTCTTTGGCGGGTTCGCCTCCGGGTCGCTCGCCTCACGCATCGAGGATGCTGCTCCGTGCCTGGTGATCAGCGCCGATGCCGGCTCGCGCAGCGGCAAGATCGTGCCGTACAAGCCCTTGCTGGACGAAGCGATCCGCCTGTCGAGTCACAAGCCGGCGGCGGTGCTGCTCGTGGATCGCCAGCTTGCCAGCATGACGCTCGAGCCGGGCCGTGACCATTTGTGGCAAGTGTTGCGCTAGCGCCACATCGAGGCGCTGGTCCCCTGCGAGTGGGTCGACGCCACGCACCCCAGCTACACCTTGTATACCAGCGGAACCACCGGCAAGCCCAAGGGGGTGCAGCGCGACACCGGTGGCTATGCGGTGGCACTGGCCGCCAGCATGCGCCATATCTTTTGCGGCAATGCCGGGGAGACCTACTTTTCTGCCAGCGACATCGGATGGGTGGTTGGCCACAGTTACATCATCTACGGCCCGCTGATCGCCGGCATGGGCACCATCCTGTATGAAGGCCTGCCAACCCGGCCCGATGGCGCCATCTGGTGGAGCCTGGTCGAGAAATACAGGGTGACGGTGATGTTCGCCTCGCCCACTGCGGTGCGGGTCCTGAAGAAGCAGGACCCCGGACTGCTCAAGCGCCATGACCTTTCCAGCCTGCGCGCGCTGTTTCTTGCCGGCGAGCCGCTGGACGAGCCAACCGCCCAATGGATCGCCGACGGCCTGGGCAAACCCATCATCGACAACTACTGGCAGACCGAAACCGGTTGGCCGATTCTGGCCCTGGCCAATGGCGTGGAACAGGCGGCCAGCCGCTTTGGCAGCCCCGGCGTGCCCATGTATGGCTACAACGTGAAACTGATCGACGAGACCAGCGGCGAAGAACTGCACGGTCCTGACCAGAAGGGCGTGGTGGCGATCGAGGGGCCTTTGCCACCCGGCTGCATGCAGACGGTCTGGCGTGACGACGCCCGTTTCGTCAATACCTACTGGAAGAGCATTCCCGGAAAACTCGTCTACAACACGTTCGACTGGGGCATCCGGGACAAGGATGGCTATTTCTTCATTCTGGGCCGTACCGATGACGTGATCAACGTCGCCGGGCACCGGCTGGGGACGCGCGAAATCGAAGAGAGCATATCGGCGCATCCCAATGTCGCCGAAGTGGCCGTGGTCGGTGTGGCGGATGCACTCAAAGGCCAGGTGGCGATGGCGTTTGCCATTGCGCGCGACGCTTCCGGGCTCGAGCAGCCTGGCGCGGCGCTCAAGCTGGAAGGCGAAATCATGGCCCTGGTGGACCGCGATCTGGGTGCATTGGCGCGGCCGGCCCGGGTGCGCTTTGTGGCAGTGCTGCCCAAGACACGCAGCGGAAAGTTGCTGCGCCGCGCGATTGCTGCCGTGTGCGAGGGGCGCGATCCCGGCGATCTCACGACCATGGAAGACCCGGCCGCGCTGGAGCAGATCGGCGCGCTGCTCAGGTCTTGAGCTGCGCCTGGGGCGGTACGTCGAACGCAGCCGGCGCCAGGCCGGCGCGATGGCGTTCCACCATGCTGTTCCAGGCCCATTCCCACTCGCGCACGCGCGCTGGCGCGTCGAACAGCGCGGCGCTGGCACGCTGCTGCGCCAGGCGCTGGCGCAACGCGGCGAGCGAGAGCCGGTCCGTGCCGAGCGCAACGACCCGCTGCAACAGTGCATCGGGGGTTTCGAACACACACTCGGGCAGCCCGGCTGAACGGATGATGCTTCCACCCAGGCGGGAGGCCATGTTGTTGCCGGCGCAGCTGAGCGCCGGAACGCCCATGCGCAGGGCGTCGACCAAGCCGTAGTTCGCGTTGAAGCGCAGCGGATCGACAAACAGGTCCGCCGCCTGGATGCGGGCGAGGGTCTGGGCCCGGCTGCCATGCGGCAGATATACGATACGCGCGGCGTCTATGCCTGCAGCGCGGGCCGAAGCAGCCAGGTTCTTGCGTGTCAGGGGCGGGTAGGACGGCAGCCAGAGCACGGCGTCCGGCACGTTGCGCAGCATATCCATCCAAAGTGCGAACGTCTGCGGATCCACCATCAGGGGCGGCACCAGCGCACACAGGACCATGCCGCCCTGGGGCAAACCCAGTTCCGCACGTGCCGGCGGGGCGGCTTGCGCGCCGTCGGTGTTGGTGCTCAGCCAGCAGGTATGCGGAAAACGGACGACCGCGCCATAGGGTTGTGCGTCCAGAGCATCGGGAAACACAAAGCGGTCCACGATGTTGTATGCGCATGAATTGACCGGGTGGTGCCGATGCCAGGTGGTTTGGCGGATCTGCACCGGAGCCACGCGGCGCACGGTGATCTCGGGACGGCACAGGGGCGTGTAGTACGCCATGTCCATGTACAGGTCGAGGCCATCCAGGCGGATCCGGCCGACCGCTTCGTCGCTTGTCATGTGCCCGATCTCGACCAGGCGCACGCCGCGTTGCGCCAGCAGGTCCGCCGCGCCCGATGACTGTTGCGGCATCGACGAATAGACGTGCATGGCAAAGCGCGTTGCGTCATGCAGGGCGAGTTGCTGTTCCAGCGCGTTGACATTGCGCGGGTCACGCAGGTCGAGCGCGGCGAGGCCGATGCGCAAGCGCTGGTCGGCGCGACGCAAGGCGGGTGCAGGGGCGGGCGCGGCCGGCAGTTCGCTGCGCAAGGCCGAAGCGGTGATGACGCGCAGACGGTTTTGTTCGTCCTCGAGCAATGGCAGGGTCAGGGCGAAGAACTGCACGTCACGCCAGTCACGGTTGCGCCCGGTGCGCGCCGCGCGCGCCAGCATTTCCCGGATGACCGATGTGACGCGCTCATGGTCGCGCCAGTCGCACACCTCGATCGCCTCGAACGCCTGCTGGCAGAACAGATCGTAGGCGTCCGGCGAGCGGGAAGGGCGCTTGCGTACCTGCTTGGCGGCGCTGGAGTCGACCCGCACGAGGTAGGCAGCCAGTGCTTGCTTGCGCGCGGGGGGCAGCGCCGCGATGGCAGCCTGTGCTTCGTCGATGTCGCCATGGAAGGCCAGTGCCAGCACATGGCGAATGGCGAGGCCATCGTCCGTCGCAAAACGGTTGACGAGCGGGCCCAGCATGTCACTTGCCGCCTGGAAGCGCCGCGCCGCGATCTGCATGTCTGCAAGATTGCTCCACACCGCCGGATCCTGTGCAGACAACTCGGTGCAGCGCTGCATGCGCAGAATGGCGGTATCGAAGTCGCCCTGCTGCGCTGACAGCAGGGCGGTGTTGTTGAGTGCGCGCCAGTTGTCGGGGTCGAGTTCCAGCGCGCGCTGGTAAGCCGCCAGCGCCTGCTCCGTATGGCCACAGGCCTCCGCGGCGATGCCCAGATTGGTGGCCCCATCGGTGTTCTGCAGCAAGGCTTGCTGCACGCCTATCAGGACCCGGTACGCCGCTTGCGGTTGCCCCATCAGGGTGAACATGGTGGCGCAGGCGCTGGCCGCGTTGGCGTTGCCGGGTTCCAGCGCGAGCGCGCGTTCGAAGCACACCACGGCCTGCTCGGGCGAGCCGGATCGGTGCAGCGCAGAGCCCTCCTGCATGAGCCTGGAGAAGTCGCTGGAGTCGTTCATCATGTCAGGTTGGCCCGGTATGCAGAGTCACAATTCAGTATACCGAGCGCCCCAGCCAGATAATGACGGCCATGACGGGAAAAAGCGCTGCCAGCACACTGCACATCGTCGGGCATTTTGACGATCCGCATACCGGTGCGGAACGATCACTGCCGGACCTGGTCGCTGCGCTGGGCAAGCGGCGCGACTGCCGGCTCTGGTCGGACGTGCCACCCCACCCGGTGTTTGCCGCGCAGGGCGTGCGGCTGATGCAGCAGCAAGCCGGCGAACATCCCACGGGCGGGACGCTGCTCATCGGCGGCGTACACGTGCAATTGGGTCGCTGGCTGGAGCAGGCGATGCCGGACGAGGTCGTGCTGCGCTACAACCTGCCGAACCACCAGCGCCTGTTCGACGCCATCATGCGCATCCGGGAAGCGACCGGCGTCGAGCCTGATCTGGTGTTTGTCTCGCGTTCGATGCAGTTGTCTGTCGGCCTGCCGGGCCGGGTCGAACCCAGCCTGATCCGGATCGAGCCGTTCCTGAAGCTTGCTGCGATACGGCCGGATCGGCCCGTCACGGTAGGCCGGCTTAGCCGGGATGTGATCGAAAAACACGATCCCGGCGATGTCGCCGTATACCGTGCGCTAGCGGCGCGCGGGATGCACGTACGCATCATGGGCGGCACCTGCCTGGGACCATCGCTTGACGGGGTTCAGGGTGTCGAACTGTTGCCTGCAGGCGCTGAAGATACGGTGAGTTTCCTCGCGTCACTGGACATATTTTTTTACCGTACCGGAACCTTCATCGAACCCTACGGGCGTGTGGTGATGGAGGCCATGGCCAGCGCATTGCCGGTGGTTGCGGCGGCGAACGGTGGGTTTGCCGAGCAGATCCATCACGGTGTGGACGGGTTCCTGGTTCAGACGCAGGAACAGGCGATGCAGGTGCTCGGCCTGCTGGCGGAAAATCGCCCCATGCGCGAACAGGCCGCACGGGCGGCGCGTCAAACCAGCATCCGAATACACGGGTCGGCCGCGTTCGAGAGGCAGGTAGGCAACTACCTCAGTCCAGCGCGCCGAAAATAGATATGCTGCCCCATGCAGGCGCGGGCTTCAGTTTCCTCCCGGAGTAATTGCCCCACGCTGCAACGCCACGGCACCACGAACGATGCCGAGGTTGGGGCCGCTATCCTGGCGGTACACCATGCCGGCCCGCGTGGCATTGTTTCCGACGAAGATGCCCTTGACGTTGCCGCCGCAATTGCCGCCGCCCGAGAAAGTCGAACCTGAAATACTGGCGCTCTCGAAGAGGTTGACGTTGGACGTGACGTTGTTCTTGGTGAACTGCGTTGACACGCTGGCCTGCACGGAACCACTGCCGAAGTTCACCTGCAAACTGGCGCTGAGCAATGTGCCCGTAATAGACTGTCCGCTGTAGTTGGTTGCAATCGGGGCCGTGCCACCAATCATGCTGTAGGTGGCCGTGCCGTCGATTGGCATGTTCAGGGTCGGCTTGCCGACGATGTAGTGCACGCCGGGCAGGCTGGTGCCGCTGTAGTCGAATTCTGCCGCGCCCTTGGCCCAGTAGCCCCAGCCAATGAAATCATGATCGGCCGGGCTGCCCATTGCGCCAACGCTGGTGACCGGGCCGGTCGCTGCTACCAGCGTGGACTGGCCACCGTAAAACGGGTCAAACTGCCCCGGGTCATGCTGCATCACCAGCGCGTTGCCAGCCAGCAGGGAGAAGCCGCCAACGGCATAGGATGGCGCATCGTCGTCACCGTCCACGAAAACCGCAAGCAGATCCGTGATGGGTCCCGAACTGCCGGACTTGATGAAGCCGGCGGCACCGCTCACTTGGCCGATGGTGTTGGTACCGGTCTGGTACACCATGCCGGCCCGGCTCGCCTGCGGGCCGGCGAAAAAGCCCCAGAAATACCCATTGCCACCGGGACTTTCAGCGGAATAGAACTGGTTGCCGTCGACGTATCCGTAGTCGCCAATATTGACGTTGATGGTCGTGTTGTTGGCGACAAAACTGGTATTGACATAACCATGCAGCAGGCCGGTCGAGAAATTGACGTTCAGCCCGGCACCCACCAGCGTGCCAACAATACGGCTGGTGCCCATGTAGTTGGTCAGGGTGGCGGTTGGCGCCGTGCCGCCTACCAGCGTGTAGTTCGCATTGCCGGAGACCGGCATCTCCAGCAATGGGGTTGGCCGGCCCACCAAATAGTGAACCCCTTCCAAGTCGTACGTGCCGCTGCTGTTTGACTGCTGAATGCCGTCAATAGTGAGTCGCGCGGCGTCCCAATAGCCCCATCCGATGAAGGCCGGGTCGGTCGCGGTTCCCACGGTTCCGAAACTGCTGGAACCGCTGCCGATCTGCTCAAAAGTCAGCGTGTCACCAGGGGTGTTGAAAATGTTGTTAAGCGACGAAACATGCTTGGTCATCAGGCTGTTGGCAAATGTGCCCTGGCCTGTGCTGGGGTCTGTGCCCCCGACCAATGATCCGGAATAGGGAAACCCTTCGCCATTCAGGAATATGGCCGATACGCCCGACAGCAGACCGTTGACGCCCGTCGAAGGAATCTCGAATTCAGGCTGATTCTTCAATGCGCCGGTCTGCGGCAAACCGGCCAGCGGGGGCAGATTCGTGCTCAGACTGGTACGCACGGGCAAGCTATTGTTGTTGGCAATGCGGACAATCTCGCCGACCGTCAGGTCCACACAGCCAGCCTGGGTGCAGACCTGGATCGCATCCTGTTCGCCCGCCACGTTGAGGCTGCCATCGGCGTTGTAATTGGCTGAAAAAGCAGAACCCCGAATGCCGATCGTCGCCGTATTCGTCGTGACCTTGTAGTTCTCACGGTTGCGTTTGCCGATCAGGCCCGTAATGGCACGCATGCCACCACGGAAAAGGTTCACTGCAAAACTGTCCTTGGCCGGATCGTCGGCGTCAGCATAGTTGCTGATGTTGAATTGGCTGTTGGGCGCCAAAGAAACCAGCCCGCCGTCGCTGAAGCGCAGTTGCGCCTGCCCGCCGCCGCCGGTCACGATGCTGTCGCCACTTTCGATGGGCTGGCCCTTGGCCAGCGGAACTGCCGCGTTGCCGCGGCGCACATTCACGTCGCCCACGGTGAACTGGGCGACGCCGGCTGCGGAATGCGCCGCCATCGGATATACCGCCGCCAGTGCCATGAGCAATGCGGCGTTCTTCAGCTTGAATTTATGTTTCATCGTAGCCTCCCGGAAAAAAAAATGGGGTTCGCCGCAGATCAAGCTCAGAATTCCCGGCGCGCTGTGACGGAAATCAGCGTGCGGTCATAGTCATTGATCGGAATATTCGAGCCGATGCGCGTGTACGAAATCTGCGGTGTGATGCGCCAGTCTTTCACGCCAGTCCATCGGGCACCGACGTTGACACTGGAGTGGTTATCGGTGCTTACAACCTGGATTGTCGTGTGCGGCGCGCCATAGCGGCGAGGCTCAAAGGTAAACCCGGCGAAAGCCGACCACTCCGGGGTCACGCTGTACTGGGCGCCGGCGCGAACACCCTGCAGGTGATGGCTCTGGTCAGCACGGTTGGAACTGAGTGTCACGTTGATCGCTGCACCGAACGCCTGCGCATCGAGCCTGCGCACACCGAACACCGGGCCGATCAACGCGACTCGCAGGACCGGGGCATCGCCACCCCGAAGCGCGCCAGGCTGAACCGCCAATGTGCGCGCCGCATCGCGCATGGCGGTCACCGCATCCGTGGAAAGTGCGGCCACCGCGCCGATGGG
>JANNDB010001034.1:0-4117 GCA_031387285.1 Betaproteobacteria bacterium
CGAGGTGTTGAAGTCCGGTAACGAGCTGGTGGTGTCAAGCTGGGACATCCTCTCAGGCGACGTGAAGCCGGGCCGCAACGTGCTGCTGTTTGACGACGCCGGGGACCACCCTGCCCTGCAGGCGGCCGAGGTGATCGCAGCCAGTGGCGCCACAGTGGAGATCATTACGCCGGACCGCGCCTTCGCACCCGAGGTCATGGCGATGAACCTCGTACCCTACATGCGCAACCTGCAAAAGCACGATGTGACCTTCACCGTCACCTTCCGGCTCGATTCGGTGCAGCGCGATGGCGAGGGACTGCTCGCCGTTGTCGGCAGCGACTACGGTGGCGTGCGCAAGGAGCGGCGAGTCGATCAGGTCGTGGTGAACCACGGTACGCGCCCGCTTGACGATCTGTATTTCGAACTCAAGCCGCTGTCGGCGAACCAGGGTGCCGTGGACTACGACGCCTTGCTTGCCGGCCAGCCACAGATAGCGCCGGCAAACGGTGCGTTCCTGCTGTACCGTGTGGGCGACGCGGTTTCGGCGCGCAATACGCACGCGGCGATCTACGACGCACTGCGGCTGGTCAAGGACCTGTAGGCTCCGTGCACCCGGCCGCTGGCATGTCCCCAATCACACCCGTCCTGGCAGTCTGCGTCAACGCCTGACACTGCCAGCCCGATGGACGCACTCACACTGCCAATGCTGTTTGCCGGCGGCCTCGTCGCCGGTGGTGTGACGGCAGTGGCGGGCGGCTCGAGTTTTCTCACCTTTCCGCTGCTCATCGCCGCCGGACTTCCTCCGCTCACAGCCAACATCACCAACTGGATCGCGCTGATGCCAGGCAACTTCATGGCGCTGGCGGCTTACCGCAGCGAGTTGCGGGCGATGCGCCACGAAGTGCGTGACCATCTGGTCGTTTCGTTCGCCGGCGGCCTGCTGGGCGGCCTGCTGCTGCTGGCGACCGGCGAGGCACGGTTTGAAAAAGCCGTACCCTGGCTGTTGTTGACCGCGACCGTGTTCTTTGCGCTTGGCGAGTGGATCAAAACGCGGCTCGACGCGCTGCGCAAGCCTGGCCAGAAGGCATCGCGCCGCTGGTTGTTATTGTTCGAGTTCCTGCTCATGGTCTACGGTGGCTACTTTGGCGCCGGTGTAGGCATCGTGCTGCTCGCCGCACTGGCGATTGCCGGACAGAACTCGATCCACGAAGCCAATGCGCGCAAGAACCTGATGGTGGTGGCACTCAGCGCCGCGGGCTGCATCGTGCTGCTGCCCTCGGGTCACGTGGCCTGGGCCCATGTGCTGCCGCTGTTTGCCGGCGCCAGCATCGGGGGTTACGCGACCGTGCGCTTCATACGCCGCATTCCGGCAGCGGCTGTGCGCAACGCGGTACTCACCTGGGCCGTCGTGCTGACTGTCTACGCATTCTGGAAATATGGCTGACGCAGCGCGCCAATGCGCCTGCTCAGAGCCTGAAAGTTTTTCGGGCGTGCCCGAGCAGCGCGCCAAAACGGCCCTGATCTAGGCGCAAAGCACAGCCATAGCTCGGGCTATGGCGAGCATTTGCAACAACGAGCAGGGGTGTTTTGGCGTGATGAGCGGGCATGAGCGAAAGACTCTCAGGCTCTCAGGCCAGCGCGCGGGCCTCGGCGGCAAGCCGCGTGATGCGGGCCCAGTCGCCCATGAGCAGTGCGTCCTGCGGCACCAGCCACGAGCCACCCACGCAGACCACGTTGGGCAGGGCCAGGAACTCCGCCGCGTTCTGGGGCGTGACGCCGCCAGTCGGGCAAAAGCGGATATCGGCGAACGGGCCGCCCCAGGCTTTGAGCATGGCCAGGCCACCGGCCTGCATCGCCGGAAAGAACTTCAACGCGCTCAGGCCGTCCTGCTGACACTGCATGATCTCGCTGCCGGTCGCCACGCCGGGCAGCAAAGGCAGGCTGAGCTCCCTGCAAGCCTGTCCCACGGCGTGGGTGTAACCCGGACTCACCGCAAAGCGCGCGCCCGCCGCTGCTGCGGATCGGGCGTCGGCTGCGCTGCGCACGGTGCCGGCGCCCAGCACGGCCTCGGGTACGTCGCGCGCAATGGCTTCCATGCACGCCAGCGCCTGTGGTGTACGCAGTGTGACCTCCAGCATGCGGATGCCACCGGCCACCAGCGCGCGCGCCATCGGCACCGCATGCGCCACGTCGTTGAGCACGATTACCGGAATCACCGGCGCGTCCTGCATCACCTGCAAGGCACTCAAACTGCTGTTGTTGCTCAAACCCATGTGCACGCTCCTTGTTCGGCGTCCAGTGCATTGCGGCGCATGCCTGCAAACAGCTCGCGCCCCAGACTCAGGCCATTCTCCTGCACCAGGTGATCGGGCATGGGCACCGCGGTGCGCAGCACCCATTCACTTTCATCCACCAGTGCCTGCAGAGTGCCTGCCGTGGCATCGAGCCGCACCACATCGCCGTCGCGCAGGCGCGCCAGCGGCCCGCCGGAAGCGGCTTCCGGAGAGACATGGATAGCCGCCGGCACCTTGCCCGACGCACCGCTCATGCGCCCATCGGTGACCAGCGCCACCCGAAAGCCCCTCCCCTGCAACACCGCCAGCGGCGGCGTGAGCTTGTGCAGTTCCGGCATGCCGTTGGCGCGCGGGCCTTGCCAGCGCACCACGCAGACCACGTCGCGATCGAGCTCACCGGCCGCGAAGGCTGCGTGCAAGGCTTCCTGCGAATCGAATATGCGCGCAGGTGCCTGCACCACATGGCGGTCATCCGGAACGGCCGAGACCTTGATCACGCTGCGTCCCAGATTGCCGCGCAACAGCTTGAGTCCGCCGCTTGCACTGAAAGGGGCGGCCGCTGCACGCAGCACCGTCGTATCGCCCGACGCTGCGGCCACACGCCAGCCCAGCTTGTCGCCGTGCGCGTCCGGGATTCCGGTGAACTCGCGCACACCACCCGGGCGTGTGGTCAACACCGCGGCATGCATCAGCCCGGCGTCAAGCAGTTCACGAATGACATAGCCCGGGCCGCCCGCCGCCTGGAACTGGTTCACGTCGGCGCTGCCGTTCGGGTAGACCCGCGCCAGCAGCGGAACCACGTCGGACAGAGCGGAGAAATCATCCCAGTCGATCAGGATGCCGGCCGAGCGCGCCACCGCCACCCAGTGGATCAGATGGTTGGTCGAGCCACCCGTGGCAAGCAGGGCCACCATCGCGTTGACGATGCAGCGTTCATCCACCACCAGGCCGATGGGCGGGCATGGTGCTGCATCGGCCGCCGGCGCCGCGCCATTGGCACTGGAACGGCCCAACACGGTACGCAATGCCTCACGGGTGAGTTCATCCCGCAGGGCAGCGCCGGGGTTGACGAACGCAGTGCCTGGCACCTGCAGGCCCATCGCCTCCAGCAGCATCTGGTTGCTGTTGGCCGTGCCGTAAAACGTGCAGGTGCCCAGACCATGGTAGGCCTGCGATTCCGCCTCCAGCAGTTCGGCACGGCCGACCAGGCCTTGCGCAGCGCGCTCGCGCACTTTGGACTTCGCGGTATTAGACAGGCCCGAGGTCATCGGCCCGGCGGGCACGAACACCGTGGGCAAATGGCCGAACTGCAACGCGCCAATCAACAAGCCGGGAACGATCTTGTCGCACACGCCGAGCATCAACGCGCCGTCGTACATGTCGTGCGACAGGGACACCGCCGTGGCCATGGCTATCACGTCACGCGACCACAGGCTGAGTTCCATCGAAGGTGTGCCCTGGGTAACGCCGTCACACATGGCCGGCACGCCGCCTGCGACCTGCGCCGTCGCACCGTTTCGGCGTGCCTCATCCTTGATCAGGTCCGGGTAGGTTTTGAACGGCGTGTGGGCCGAGAGCATGTCGTTGTAGGCCGTGACGATGCCGATGTTCGGTGCGCGCTCGGTCACCACCTTAAATCGGTCATCGAGCGGCATGCCAGCCACCGCATGGGCCAGGTTGGCGCAACCCATGCGGTCCGTACTGCGTTCGCGCGTGGCGGCCGCCTGCAATTGCGCCAGATAGGCACTGCGCGTGTGCCGGCTGCGCTCGGTGATACGGGCCGTGATGCGTGAGACGGATGGATGAACTGCCATGCCTGCTGATCCTCTATAGCGTGTAAC
>JANNDB010001040.1:0-7299 GCA_031387285.1 Betaproteobacteria bacterium
AACTTGGGTACGGCAGCGGTCGCCACGGCCGTTACCATCTTGGCGCCGTTGCGCGCGATACCCTCGTTTTCGTACTTGCGCCCGACCATGAAGCCGGTGATGTTCTGCAGGAATACCAGCGGCACCTTGCGCTGGCAGCACAACTCGATGAAGTGGGTGGCCTTCTGCGCCGACTCGCTGAACAGGATGCCGTTGTTGGCGATGATGCCTACCGGCATGCCATCGACATGGGCGAAGCCGCACACCAGCGTGGCGCCGTAACGTGCCTTGAACTCGTCGAACTCGGAACCATCGACGATGCGCGCGATGATTTCGCGCACATCAAAGGGCTTGCGCGTATCGACCGGAATCACGCCGTACAGCTCCTGGGCGTCCAGCAGCGGCGCGCGCGGTGCCCGCCCTCCGGCGGAGGCCGGCTTGCTGGCGTGCAGGTTATTCACCGCGTTACGCGCCAGCGACAAGGCATGCAGGTCGTTTTCCGCCAGATGGTCGGCCACGCCGGACAGGCGCGTGTGCACGTCACCACCGCCCAGGTCCTCGGCGCTCACCACCTCGCCGGTAGCGGCCTTCACCAGCGGCGGGCCGCCCAGGAAAATCGTTCCCTGGTTGCGCACGATGATGCTCTCGTCACTCATCGCCGGCACGTAGGCGCCGCCGGCCGTGCAACTGCCCATGACGACGGCGATCTGCGCAATGCCCTGGGCGCTCATGTTGGCCTGGTTGAAGAAGATGCGCCCGAAATGGTCGCGATCCGGAAACACCTCGTCCTGGTTCGGCAAATTCGCGCCACCCGAATCGACCAGGTAGACACAGGGAAGCCGGTTCTGCTGGGCGATCTCCTGCGCGCGCAGATGTTTCTTGACGGTCATCGGGTAGTAAGTGCCACCTTTCACCGTCGCGTCGTTGCACACCACCATGCAGTCCACACCGCTGACCCGTCCGATGCCGGCAATCAACCCGGCACAGGGCGCGCTGTCGGTGCCGTCGCGGTCGGGGTAGAGGCCGAGTGCAGCCAGCGGGCTGAGTTCCAGGAATGGCGAACCAGGGTCGAGCAGGTTGAGCACCCGGTCGCGCGGCAGCAATTTGCCGCGCGCGGCGTGTTTGGCGCGCGCCGCTTCGCCTCCACCGCCCTGCGCTTTGCTGATCTGCGCCTGCAAATCGGCCACCACGGCGCGCATGGCTGTGGCGTTGGCCTGAAAGTCCGCCGAGCGGACACTGAGTCTGGATTCAAGGATGGGCATGCAACTCCTGCATCATGAGCGCGGGTAATTCCGCCATGTCGCTAAACACCACTGCGGCGCCCGCAGCGGACAGCGCTGCAGCACCGCCGTCGGGTGCGTACCCGAAAACGAAGGCGCCTGCCGCAATGCCGGCGGCGATGCCCGTCACGGTGTCCTCGACGACGGCGCAACGCCGCGGATCGACCTGCAGCGCCTGGGCTGCGGCCAGGTAGACGTCCGGAAACGGCTTGGAGCGCGGGGTTTCGTAGCCACTGAAGATGCGGCCTTCAAAATAGTCCATCAAGGCGACCTTGCGCAGTTGCATCTCGACTTTGAAGCGGTCCGCCCCGGATGCGCAGGCAATGCGCGCGTCATGCTGCGCGTGAATGGCGTGGACGGCGCCGTGAACGTTCGGAATGGCAGTGAGTTGCGCCAACAACGCGGCGTTGCGGCGCTCCTGGAACGACCGCAACCAGTCATCGCCGACCGGCTGACCGGTGTAGCGCGCGATCAGTTCGGTTTCTTCCTTGAGTGCCTTGCCGACAAACAGCGCCATGCACTCCTGCTGCGTCATCTGCCAGCCCAGCTCGCCCAGCATCGTGCGCAAAACACCGTTGGTGATGGGCTCGGAGTCGACCAGCACGCCGTCACAGTCGAAAAGCACCGCATCGAATTTCATGGCTTTGCCTTTGCGCGGCGCGCCTTCTGCTCTTCCAGTGTCTCGGTGGGTGCTCCGGCCTTGACCCATTCGGTCCAGCCCCCCTCGATGTGCGCAACATTGCGCATGCCCATGTCCTGCAGCGCCTTGGCGGCGAGCGCGCTGCGCCAGCCCAGGCCGCAGAACAACACATACTCCTTGCCTTCGTCGGCGAAAGCCGGCTTGTGGTAGGGCGAGGCCGGGTCGACCCAGAACTCCAGCATGCCACGCGGAGCATGCAAGGCACCCGGAATGGTGCCTTCCGTCAGCTCGCGGATATCGCGGATGTCGACCATTTGCGCGGCCGGGTCGCCGACCTTGGCGCGGGCCTGGGCGACGCTGTAGGTCGTGACCTCGGCCATCGCCTGGTCTACCAGCTGTTTGCTGCTTGTCGTGATAGGCATGTCATGCTCCTTGTGGATGGTGCCTTGCGCACGGGTCCCGAACGCTCCTGTTGCAGCACCGTGCAAGCCGGCATCATGCCAGCGCGCGCTGGATCAGCATTTTCTGGACGTCGCTGGTGCCCTCGTAAATCTGGCAGACCCGCACATCGCGGTAGATGCGCTCGACCGGAAAGTCAGACACGTATCCGTAGCCGCCCAGCGTCTGTATCGCGGCCGAGCACACCTGCTCGGCCATTTCGCTGGCGAACAATTTGGCCATGGCCGCCTCCGTCAGGCAGGGCTGGCCAGCGTCGCGCAGGCTGGCCGCATGCCAGATCAACTGCCGCGCGGCTTCCAGTTTGGTGGCGCACTCGGCCAGGCGAAAACCGACGGCCTGATGGCTGAACAAGACCTGGCCGAAGCTGTCGCGCTGCTTGGCGTACGCCAGGGCGCACTCGAAGGCGCTGCGCGCCATGCCCACACTCTGCGCGGCTATCCCGATGCGACCACCCTCCAGGCCACCCAATGCGATGCGGTACCCCTCGCCTTCGGCGCCGATCAGGTTTTCGCAGGGGATGCGGCAACCGTCGAGGTTGATCAAGGCCGTGTCGCTGCTGTGCTGACCGAGCTTGTCTTCCAGACGTGCCACGTGGTAGCCCGGGTTGTCGGTCGGCACCAGAAAGGCACTCATGCCTTTCTTGCCTGCGCCCTTGTCGGTCACGGCAATGACAATCACGACCTGCCCGTTCTTGCCGCTGGTGATGAACTGCTTGACGCCCTGGAGTACGTAGGCGTCCCCTTCGCGCCTGGCCGTGGTGCGCAGCGCCGAGGCATCCGAGCCGGCGTGCGGCTCGGTCAATGCGAAAGCCCCCAGCATCTCGCCGCGTGCCAGGGGCGTGAGCCAGTTTTTCTTCTGCTCGGCATTTCCATAACGCATCAGGATCGCATTCACCGGGCAGTTCGTCACACTGATGGCCGTGCTCGTGCCCCCATCACCTGCCGCAATTTCCTCCAGCACCACCGCCAGCGTGAGGTAGTCGAAGTTGGCGCCACCAAACTCCTCGGGCACACAAATGCCGTAGGCCCCGAGCGCCGCCAGGCCCTGGTGCGCCTCCCTCGGAAAGTGGCGCTCCCTGTCCCAGCGCGCCGCGTTGGGCCAGAGCTGCTCGAGGGCGAAGGCGCGCACGGCATCGCGCACCATCTGCTGGTCCGACGTCAGCTGCATGCGACGCCCGGTTCCTGCCCGGCCGGTCGGGTCACAGCAGTTCCAGCGCCACCGCCGTACCTTCACCGCCGCCGATACACAGCGTTGCAAGGCCACGCTTCTTGCCGCGCGCTTGCAGGGCATGCATCAACGTGATCATGATCCGCGCGCCACTCGCGCCGACCGGATGCCCCAGCGCACAAGCGCCACCGTTCACGTTGAGAATGTCATGCGACACCTTGAGCTCATGCATGAGCGCCATGGGTACCACCGCAAACGCCTCATTCACCTCCCACAGGTCGACATCGGACACGCACCAGCCGGCCTTGGCCAGCGCCTTCTGGGTGGCACCGACCGGCGCCGTGGTGAACCAGTTCGGCGCCTGCGCGTGCATGGCGTGCGACACGATGCGCGCCATCGGCTTGCAACCCAGGCGCCTGGCGGTGGATGCGCGCATCATGACCAGGGCGGCAGCACCGTCGTTGATGCTGGAACTCGAAGCTGCGGTAATCGTGCCGTCCTTCTTGAACGCAGGCTTGAGCGCGGCGATCTTGTCAAGCTTGACCTTGCCCGGGCCTTCGTCGATGGACACCACCACCTCGCCGGTACGGCTCTTGACCGTGACCGGCGTGATCTCGGCGGCAAACGCGCCGGATGCGGTGGCGGCCTTGGCGCGCTGCACCGAAACCGTGGCGAAGGCGTCCTGTGCCTCACGCGTAAACTGGTATTTGGCTGCGCACTCCTCACCAAAGGTACCCATGGCGCGGCCCGGCTCGTAGGCGTCTTCCAGGCCGTCGAGCATCATGTGGTCGTACACGCGCTCATGGCCGATGCGCATGCCGCTACGGCCCTTGAGCAGCAGATACGGCGCATTCGTCATGCTCTCCATGCCGCCGGCCACCATCACTTCATGGCTGCCCGCGAGCAACATGTCGTGCGCAAACATCGCAGCCTTCATGCCGGAGCCACACATCTTGGACAGTGTGACTGCCCCGGCGCTGTTCGGCAGGCCGCCCTTGAACGCCGCCTGGCGTGCCGGCGCCTGGCCCTGGCCGGCCATCAGGCAGTTGCCGAACAGCACTTCGCTGACCAGTTCGGGCGCGACACCCGAGCGCTCGACGGCGGCGCGAATGGCCGCGCCGCCGAGGTCGTGCGCGGCGAGGGCCGAAAAGTCGCCCTGGAAACTGCCCATCGGCGTGCGGGCGGCGCCCACGATGACTATTGAATCAATGCTGACATTTGACACATCTACTCCTTACTTTTCAATCAAAGCTGCTTTTGCCACGAGTCGAGTCCAACAACAAGTGCATCCTTCAACCAATTCCTAAACCTGTCTTCAATACTCGCCGAATCCTCCAAATGCGAAAACTGAAACACAGCGCTAACAATGGGAATCGCCTCACCCGAAGACTCGATCAAACTCGAATCATCCGCAGAAAGCGATCTGCTTCTGGATTGAAGGAAAGCCGAAACTGCCATCAGTCCAGTGAAGTGAGACCCAAGCGCATGAAATGAAACGACCATATCGGTCTGCACCTCATCAGCCATTCGCAGCGAGCACCAACCGCGATAGGTCCTTGTGTCTGCGAAATAGTCCAGCTTTTGCGCGACGGTGACAATTTGATGTTTGAACCAAAAGTCGTTCTCCGCATCGTTTAGCCTAACGGTGGCCCGAAACTCGGGCCGTGAAGGCAGGAGCGCAGCACGAAGTGAATCTCGCACAGCAGCCAATTCGGTTCGACATATTTGTTTTAGCGTTTCAGCTCTTTCTTCGCTGTCTCTAAGTCGTTGTGCACCTTGAGCGGCCGATCTGCCCTCAAGCCTTTCCTTCGCCAACTCAATTACCCGTGCTAATGGATGCTCTTGGCGCAACGCGTCCTCAGAGATGCTTAGCGCACGAACAAGGGCCTTCTTTTGTTCGGTACAAATCAAGTCGACCAATGGTCTGAGATCGCCTGCATCCGCTTGCTCCAACGAGTCGATATATTGATCCCGGAAGTCACGATTGATGACGAGCGGAAACCAACCCGCCTTCAACAGAACGATTGACGCCAACGCACGCGCTACGCGACCATTTCCATCCTGAAACGGATGGATCTGTGTAAACCGATGATGCAGCCATGCTGCGGACACTTCAGGCGCAACATCTGATTCAACATGCATTCGATGCCACGTGACGAGTTGATCCATCTCGGACGCCACGTGTTCTGGTGGGCAGTAAAAATGCATCTCGCCATCCGTGCGAGTGGGGTTATTGGGTGTCGTCTTCCAATCACCACGCAGCAACGGCACTTCAATGGAGCGGCCAAACTGATCTACTGCATCCGTTGTCAACTGATGCCTAGTTAATGACTGGTGCAATTCCTTGATATAAGAATTTGATAGCTCTCGCCGTGCAGCGACAAAATCAAATAGGCCTTCCAAGGTGTCCTGCTGATCCTTGAGGATCGCCACCACCTCAGCAACCGGCTTGTTGCTTGAGCCGTGACCAATAAGGCTGGCCTCAATCCCCCGTTCAATCAACAGTTGTGTAACCCCTCGATCAATTGAGTAAAGGTTTTCAATGATTCCGGTCTCGATCGCCCACTCACGAGCCATTCTTGCTTCAAATGCCTGCACGGCCTTCGAAGATGATAAGCGCCTCTTTTGTTCTAGCCAGATGCTAACTAGCGACTTGAGCTCGATTGAGCGAAAGTGCAGCAGCGCCACATCAATATCGGCAATTTGAGACCACATGGCAGCGCTTCCTTCAGGTTAAGGCGGATTCAAATGAAAGCCCGCAATTCGATAGGAATTTGCATTGTCTTCACGACAGATCGGTCTCCGCCACACCGGGCGCAAACCGCTTGTCCCGGTCATAGGGAAAAACGTCGAAAACATGGCCTTGCGCGATACGGTCCTTGTGGGCCTGCCAGAACGTGGCATCGAGCAGGTCGGCATGGTGGCGCATGAACACCTCCCGCACGGCGGGGTTGCCCAGCAGGAAGGGGCCGAAGGTCTCCGGGAACACGTCTTTAGGGCCGACGTTGTACCAGACTTCGCCACTCATCTCGTCTTCTTCGTTGCGCGGCGCCGGCACGCGGCGGAAATTGCAGTCGGTGATGTATTCGATCTCGTCGTAGTCGTAGAACACCACCTTGCCGTGCCGCGTGATGCCGAAGTTCTTCCACAACATGTCGCCCGGAAAGATGTTCGCCGCCACCAGGTCCTTGATGGCGTTGCCGTACTCGACCACGCCGCGCTCGATCTGGTCGCGCGCCCGCAGCGCCACCGGGTTCTGGGCGGTCTGCCCCAGCCCCAGGTCGAACGCTTCCTGCAGATAGATGTTGAGCGGGATCATGCGCCGCTCTATATAGACGTGCTTCAGGATCAGCTCGGTCTGGCCGTCGCCGTCGCGGTCACTGATCTCCAGTTGGCTGGGCGCAAACTTCTGGATTTCGGCGACCAGTTCCTCATCGAAGCGTGCGTGGGGAAATGCCACTTCGCTGTATTCCAGCGTGTCGGCCATGCGCCCGACCCGGTCGTGCTGCTTGACCAGCAGGTACTTGCCCTTGATCTGCTCGCGTGTGGTGTCCTTTTGCGGTGGGTAGTAGTCCTTGATGACCTTGAACACGTAGGGAAAGGACGGCAGGTCGAACACCAGCATGACCATGCCCTTGATACCCGGCGCAATGCGGAACTTGTCGCTCGAATGCCGAAGGTGGTGCAGGAAGTCGCGGTAGAAAAGTGTCTTGCCCTGCTTTTGCAGCCCCAGCGCGCTGTACATCTCGTTGCGCGGTTTGCGCGGCATCAGAC
>JANNDB010000575.1:0-2885 GCA_031387285.1 Betaproteobacteria bacterium
TGGCCATCACGACGGCTTCCGACCAGGGCTGGCGCCGGCCGCTGCTGGCCTGGCTGGGTGTGCAGGCGCAGCGCGCGGAGCAGGCCGGGGATCACGAGGCGGCGGAGCGCGTGCGCCGCCGGATCGGCTTGCTGCTGCAGCACGCAAAGCCCTGATTCAGGGCGCTGCCCGCGCTCACGGCGCCCGCAGCACGCCCAGCGCCAACGGCAGGCTCAGCAGGCCCAGCAGCGTCGACAGGGTTACCAGGCCCGCCACGTAGGGCCCGTTGTAACCCATGCGCGCGGCCAGCAGGTAGGCGCTGGAGGCCGTCGGGACGGCCGAGAAGATCATGAGAACGGTGCGCTGGTCCGGCGGCAGCGCCAGCGCATGCGCGAGGCCCCAGGCCGCCAACGGCAGCAACAGGTGGCGAATCGACAGCACGCACACCGCAAGCACCTTGCCACGTGTCATGGCATCGAACTGCAATCCGGCGCCAGCAGCCATCAGACCGAGTGCCAGGGCGGACGCCCCGATACGGCTTGCCGTTGGTTCCAGCCAGCGCGGCATCGAAAAGCCCAAGAGGTTGGCAGCCAGCCCGGCAATGGTCCCGATGACCAGCGGATTGCGCACCAGTTCGGCGACGATGCCGCGTTGCCCGTTGCGGGCCATTGGCCAGACCGCGCCGGCGTTGAGCGTGGGCACACAGACACCGATCACCACTGCTATCAATACCAGTCCCTGGGTGCCGACCAGCCGGTCCGTGAGCGCCAGTGCCATGAAGGTGTTGAAGCGGAAGGCCACCTGGGCCGCGGCCGCGTGGTCGCGCCGGTCAATGAAGCGGCGCAGGCCGGGCCAGTACGGCAGGCTGTAGGACAGGGCTATTCCGATGCCACACAGCGCGAGCGCCGCGGCAATCAGGCTGGAGGCGGCATGCAGGTCCAGCGGGCTTTTGACGATGGAGTGAAACAGCAGCACCGGAAACAGGAAGAAGTACACCAGGCGCTCCACCTGCGACCAGACCTCTCGGTTCAGGGCGGTGTAGCGGCACAACACAAGACCGCACAGAATCAGCGAGAAATCCGGAAATAGCAGCTCGGCATAGTTCACCCGGGCGAGAATAGCAAACTGACATCTCCATCGGAGGAACCCTTGATGCTGTACCGCGCTGTTCTTGCCTTGACCCTCGCCGCCGCCGCTGCTGCAGCCACGGCACAGGCCTATCCGACCAAAGTGATCAAGTTGCAGGTACCGTTTGCGCCGGGCGGCACCACGGACATCGTGGCCCGCGTGATTTCCGAACCGCTGGGCAGGGCGCTTGGGCAGAACGTGATCATCGAGAACAAGATCGGTGGCGGCGGGATCATCGGTGCCAACGAAACCGCCAAGGCCGCGCCGGACGGTTATTCGCTTGGCATGGCCACGGTATCCACAACGGCAGCCAACCCGGCCATCAATCCGAAGATGCCCTACAACGTGGAGACCGACTTCACCCCCATCATCAACATTGCGGCGACGCCCAATGTGATTGCGGTGCACCCCAGCTTTCCGGCAAAGAATTACAAGGATTTCGTCGCCGTGCTGAAGAAGTCGCCCGGCAAGTACTCATACTCGTCTTCGGGAACGGGTGGCATCGGCCACCTGCAGACCGAGCTCTGGAAAAACCTGCAGGGCGTGTTTGTGACCCATATTCCCTATGGAGGCGCCGGGCCGGCGCTGCGAGACACCGTGGGCGGGCAGGTCGAAATCATCTTTGACAACGTGCCCTCGGCGCTGCCCCATATCAAGGCCGGTCGCCTGGTGGCATTGGCAGTGGCCGCTCCCACACGGCTGGCAACCTTGCCGGACGTGCCGACATTCAAGGAGCTTGGCCTGGAACCGGTGAACCGCATGGCTTACTACGGCATTTACGGTCCCAAGGGTTTGCCGAGGGACGTCGTCGACAAGGTCAACAGCGCCACCCGCAAGGCACTCGAAGACCCGGCCGTGCGCAAGCGCATCGAAGACACCGGGTCCGTCGTGCTGGGCAACACGCCCGAGCAGTTTGCCCTGCAGATGAAGGACGAGTTGGCCGTGTATCGCAGGGTCGTGGAATCGGCGCGCCTGAAGCTCGATTGATTGGCTTGAGGAAGGCCGTGCGGCATGGATGAAGCACAACGGTTGCTGGTTTGCCAGGCGTGCGAGCAGCACGTATTGGAAACAGTGGCCTGTACCGACGCCAACCAGGCTGAGTCGCTGGCTGCGCTATTTGCCGACGATGCAGTGCTGGTGCGCCCCGGTGGCGTGGCGCTACAGGGGCGAGCCGCCATACTGCACGCGTACGCGGCGCGGCCGCCCGATCGCATTACGCGGCACCTGGTCTCGAATATCCGTTTCCATTCGGTGACCGCCGAACAGGCGTCTGCCAGCAGTTACGTGCAGGTCTGGTCGGGGTCGATGGCCGATGAAGCCAGCACCCTGGGCCGGCCTGCCCGGCAGCCACCATCCGTGGGCGAATTCGACGACATCTTCAGGCGCTTCGATGGGCGCTGGATGATTACGCGCCGCGAGGCCCGTTTTATTCTTCAAGCCGCGTTCTGACAGCTCAGGGGCGCTCCATGGCCGCCATCGAGGACACCGCCAGCAGCCAGTCCATCGACGCGTTCATCGACGCCCTGTGGCTGGAAGAGGGACTGTCGAAGAACACGTTGCTGGCCTACCGGCGTGACCTGAACCAGTTCGTCGCCTGGACGCATGCGGCTGGCGGCACGCTCGATGCCACACAGGAGCACCAGCTTCTGGCGTATTTCGCGCATCGCCACAGTGCGACCCGGGCCACCACGGCAAACCGGCGTCTGACCGTCTTCAAACGCTATTTCCGCTGGGCCCTGCGCGAGCGCCGCATCGCCGCCGACCCGACCCTCAAGCTG
>JANNDB010001075.1:0-3158 GCA_031387285.1 Betaproteobacteria bacterium
CCTGCGTGCTGCATTACCGCGCCGACGCCGCCCCGGTGCGCGCTGGCGAACTGGTGCTGATAGACGCCGGCTGCGAGCTCGACGGTTATGCGAGCGACATCACGCGCACATTCCCGGCCAACGGCCGCTTCAGCGGTCCGCAGCGCGCCCTCTACGACGTGGTGCTGGCCAGTCAGGAGGCGGCGGCCGCGGTCACCAGGGCGGGCGCCCGTTTCACCGACCCGCACGAAGCCAGTGTGCGGGTGTTGTCGCAGGGCATGCTGGATCTTGGCCTGCTGGACAAGAACAAGGTGGGTTCGCTGGAAGACGTGATCGACAAACGCGCGTACTTCCAGTTCTATATGCACCGCACCGGCCACTGGCTGGGCATGGACGTGCACGACTGCGGCACCTATGTGGAGCCGTCCGAGCTGGCGCACAGCAGCGAACGCAAGGACGCGCTCACCGGCGAGACACAAGTCGTCCGCCCGGCGCGTGTTTTGCGCCCCGGCATGGTGCTCACCATCGAGCCCGGCATCTACGTGCGGCCGGCCGCCGGGGTGCCAGAGCAGTTCCATGACATCGGCATCCGCATCGAAGACGACGCCATCGTCACCGACACCGGCTGTGAACTGATCAGCCGCGGCGTACCGGTGCAACCTGACGAGATCGAGGCGCTGATGCGCGGCTGATTCGCCATGGCCGGTTCATCCTTGGCAGAGAGCTACCGCAGCAACGGTTACCTGGTGCTGCCAGGCTTCAAGACGGCGCCTGAGATTGAAGCGCTGCGCCAGCGCGCGGCAGATATCGTCGACGCCTTTGATCCGGCGCAGAGCCGGTCCATCTTCACCACCAGGGAGCAGACCCGCACGGTGGACGACTACTTTCTGGGTTCGGCAAACACGGTGCGCTGCTTCTTTGAAGAAGAGGCGTTTGACGCCAAAGGGCAACTGCGGCAGGCCAAGGCGCTGTCGATCAACAAGATCGGCCACGCCATGCATGACCTGGATGCGGTGTTCGACCGGTTCTCGCGCGGGCCGGCACTGGCCGCGCTCGCGCAGCAGATCGGTTTGCAGTCGCCGCAGATCTGGCAATCGATGGTGATCTTCAAGCAGCCCGGTATTGGCGGCGAAGTGGGCTGGCACCAGGATGCCACGTTCTTTGACACCGACCCGGTGAGCGTCACCACCTTCTGGTTCGCGCTGGAAGACGCAAGCTTGCGCAACGGTTGTTTGTGGGTCGAACCCGGCGGCCATCGCGGCCCGTTGCGCGAGCGCTTTGTGCGCTCCGGTGACGCAGTCAGCATGCAGCGGTTGGATGCAACACCCTGGCCGGATGCAGGCGCTGCGCGCGCGCTCGAAGTAGCTGCCGGCACATTGGTTGTCTTCCAAGGGCTGTTGCCCCACTACAGTGCGCCCAACCGCTCGGCGCAGTCGCGCCATGCCTATACGCTGCATGTAACCGATGGCCGCGCAAGGTACAGCAAGTCCAACTGGATACAGCGCGACGGCACACTGCCGGTGCGGGGCTTTGCCTGACTGCGCGAGCCTACAATCCGCCACCCTAACGTGTGCTGACCCGCGCCAGCGTCGCTGCCGCAGCAGGAGACAAGAATGCCTGACCAGACCCTGAAATCCAGTGAAAAGCGCGCAGAACTGCGCCGTGCCGCGCTCGAATACCACGAGTTCCCGACCCCCGGCAAGATCGCCGTCGCGGCCACCAAGCAGCTTGTCAATCAGCATGACCTGGCACTGGCCTATTCGCCAGGCGTGGCCGCGCCGTGTGAAGAGATCGTCAAGGATCCGAACAACGCTTTTAAATACACCAGCCGCGGCAACCTCGTGGCTGTGATCACCAACGGCACGGCAGTATTGGGTCTGGGCGACATTGGCCCGCTCGCCGCCAAGCCCGTGATGGAAGGCAAGGCGGTGCTTTTCAAGAAGTTCGCCGGCATTGACGTGTTTGACATCGAGATCAACGAGAAACACGATCTGGACAAGTTGGTGGACATCATCGCGGCGCTCGAGCCCACGTTTGGCGGCATCAACCTCGAAGACATCAAGGCGCCGGATTGCTTTTATGTGGAACGCAAGCTGCGTGACCGCATGAAGATCCCGGTGTTCCATGACGACCAGCACGGAACGGCCATCGTTGTCGGGGCCGCCCTGATCAATGGGCTGAAGGTGGTCGAAAAGGACCCGAAGAAGGTCAAACTGGTGACCTCCGGTGCCGGTGCCGCGGCATTGGCCTGTCTGGGGCTGCTGGTAAAGATCGGCATCCCCCGCGAGAACATTTTTGTCACGGACCTTGCCGGTGTGGTTTATGAAGGCCGCACCGAGTTGATGGACGCGGACAAGGCCGTCTTCGCCCAGCCGACATCGGCCCGCACGCTGGCGCAAGTCATAGAAGGCGCCGACATTTTTCTCGGCCTGTCCGCTGGTGGCGTATTGAAGCCTGACATGGTCAGGGCGATGGCGGCCAGGCCGCTGATATTTGCGTTGGCGAACCCGACCCCGGAAATTCTTCCCGAAGAGGTGCATGCCGTGCGGGACGACGCCATCATGGCGACCGGCCGTACCGACTATCCGAACCAGGTCAATAACGTCCTGTGTTTTCCCTACATCTTTCGCGGAGCGCTGGACGCGGGAGCCTCCACCATCACGCAGGAGATGGAGATTGCGGCGGTGTACGCGATCGCAGAATTGGCGCAAGCCGAGCAAAGCGAGGTGGTGGCAGCCGCATATGTTGGACAACAACTCGCGTTCGGACCGCAGTACCTGATACCCAAGCCGTTTGACCCACGGCTGATGATGAAGATCGCGCCCGCGGTCGCCAAGGCAGCGGCCGACAGCGGCGTGGCGCTGCGCCCGATCGCGGATATGGACGCGTACCGCCAGCGTTTGCAGAGTTTCGTGTATGCCTCGGGCACCACCATGCGGCCAATTTTTGCGGTTGCCAAGGCGTCAATGCATAAACGGGTGGCGTATTGCGAAGGTGAAGAGGAGCGCGTCCTGCGAGCCTGCCAGATCGTCGTCGACGAGGGGCTGGCGCGGCCGACGCTCATCGGGCGACCGGAGGTGATGGCCCGTCGCATAGAAAAATTCGGGTTGCGCCTGCGCGAGGGGCTGGATTACGACGTCGTCAACGTCGAGCACGACGAACGCTACCGCGACTTCTGG
>JANNDB010001097.1:0-2376 GCA_031387285.1 Betaproteobacteria bacterium
TTGCGGACTCGGGTTCGCCGCCGGGCTGGTGGCCATGCTGGCAGTGGGCCGCTTGCGCATACCCCTGTTTTAGCCGCTGTGGCGTTGGGCGGGGCATCCCTGGACAGAGTGTGCACGGCTATAATTGAGGGTTTTGCGAGCCGCGCGAGCGCACTACCATCACCATGCCCCTCTACGCCTACAAATGTGAAGCCTGCGGGTTTGCCAAGGATGTGCTGCAGAAAATTTCCGATGCCCCGTTGACGGAATGTCCGAGCTGCGCGGCGACGGCTTTTCGCAAGCAGCTGACCGCGGCCGGTTTCCAGCTCAAGGGCTCGGGTTGGTACGCCACCGATTTCAAGGGCTCCGGCGCCGCGCCTGCCGCCGCCAATGACAAGGGTTCAGAAGGCGAGAAGAAGGCCGAGAGCGAAAAGAAGGGCGATGCCCAGCCCGCCGAGGCCGGCGCGGCCAAGCCGGCCAGCAGTCCGGCAGCCAGTCCAGCGGCCAGTCCGGCAGCCAAGACCGATTCCGCTGCAAGTTCCTGATACTGCGAGTCGCTGCGTCGCCATGCCGATCAAGAAATACCTGATTACCGGAATGCTGGTCTGGTTGCCACTGGCGATCACGGTCTGGGTGCTGTTGTGGCTGACCGCCCTGATGGACGGCATTTTCGGTGGTGTGCTGTTCGGTATTGAAGCCCTGTTGCCCGGAAATGTTGCGGCCGCGTTTGACCGTTTGCGTGCCATTCACGGGCTGGGCGTAATCCTTGTGCTGTTGGTGTTGCTGTTCACCGGGGCTCTGGTGTCCAACGTTGCCGGGCGCTGGCTGGTACGGCAGTGGGACCGGCTGTTTACCAATATTCCGATTGTCAAATCGATCTACACCAGCGTCAAGAAGGTCTCCAACACGCTGTTCTCCAGTGACGGCAATGCGTTTCGCAAGGCTATGCTGGTGCAGTATCCGCGTGCCGGTGCCTGGACCATCGCCTTCCAGACCGGAGTGCCCGGTGGCGAGGTGGTGGAACATCTGGGCGCAGATTTCGTGAGCGTCTACGTCCCTACCACGCCCAATCCGACCAGTGGATTCTTCCTGATAGTTCCGCGCGCCGACGTGATCGAATTGGAGATGAGCGTTGATGAGGCGCTCACCTATGTCATCTCGATGGGTGCTGTGCAACCCAGTCCGGTCGTTGCCCGGGTCGCTGCCAAATAAATTTTTCTCTGCTGTGCCGCGCTGCTTGCCGGCCCCCCGAAAGCTGCCTATGACCATGCGTTCCCATTATTGCGGTCTGGTGACCGAAGCCTTGCTGGGCCAGTCCGTTTCACTGTGCGGTTGGGTGAACCGGCGCCGCGACCATGGCGGCGTGATATTTGTCGATGTGCGTGACCGTGAGGGTTATGTGCAGGTGGTATGTGACCCGGACCGCGCCGAGATGTTCGCCCGTGCCGAAGGCCTGCGCAACGAATTTTGCATCCAGGTGCGCGGCGTTGTGCGTGAGCGGCCGACCGGCACCACCAACGACAGTCTGCGCAGTGGCAAGGTCGAAGTCCTGTGTCACGAGTTGATTGTCCTCAATCCGTCGGTGACCCCGCCATTCCAGCTTGACGACGACAACCTGAGCGAAACCACCCGCCTTACGCACCGGGTGCTTGACCTGCGCCGGCCCTACATGCAGAACAACCTGATGTTGCGCTACCGGGTTTCGATGGAAGTGCGCAAGTTCCTCGACGCAAATGGCTTCATCGACATCGAGACGCCAATGCTGACCAAGTCCACGCCGGAGGGCGCGCGCGATTACCTCGTCCCCAGCCGAGTCCATGACGGGCATTTCTTTGCGTTGCCGCAGTCGCCCCAGTTGTTCAAGCAATTGCTCATGGTGGCTGGTTATGACCGTTATTACCAGATCACCAAATGCTTCCGCGACGAAGATCTGCGGGCCGACCGTCAGCCTGAATTCACCCAGATCGATATCGAAACCTCCTTCATGGGTGAAGAGGAAATCCGTGCCATGACGCAGGCCATGATTACCACGGTGTTTCGCAACACCATGGGTGTGGACCTGGGCGAGTTCCCCGTGATGGCTTATTCCGAGGCCATGCAGCGGTATGGCTCTGACAAACCGGACCTGCGGGTCAAGATGGAGTTCACGGAACTGACCGACGTGATGGGGGACGTGGACTTCAAGGTGTTCTCCGCTGCCGCCAATGCCAAAGGTGGGCGGGTGGTTGCGCTGCGCGTGCCCCAGGGGGCGCGCGAATCCGGCGGCCTGAGTCGTGGCGATATCGATGCCTATGCCGAGTTCGTGAAGATCTACGGCGCAAAGGGCCTGGCATACATCAAGGTCAACGATGCAGGCAAGGGCGCCGGAGACGCTGCTGCGCGCTGGCCTGGCCTGCA
>JANNDB010000046.1:0-10435 GCA_031387285.1 Betaproteobacteria bacterium
CGAGCTGGCCCGGCCGCTGGGCTGCGGAGGAAGCCTGGCCATCGCCACGGATCGCCGAGAGCGTCTGGCATCTCGTTCCTGACGGCCTTTCCGAATCACCCGCCGCGCCGACTGTGCGCCATCTGGCCAGCCCGCAGACCACAGGGCTCGGCGCCGGCTACCAGTGCTCCTATGGTCTGGGCCCGGATCTGTCGGATGACCAGCGCGCCGACGACGCGAACAGCCTGTGCTTCGACACCGCCCCACTGACCGAGGCCCTGGAGATTCTGGGCGAACCGGTGATCGAGATCGAAGTGGCGAGCGACCAGCCGCAGGCCCTGCTGGCGGTGCGGCTGTGTGACGTGGCACCGGATGGCAGCTCCTTGCGCATCAGCTATGGGCTGCTCAACCTGACCCACCGCCAGGGCCCGCAGACGCCAATTGCGATGACGCCGGGGCGCTTTGAACGGGTTCGCATCCCGCTGTGCGCCGCCGCCACACGATTCCCGGCCGGCCACCGTATCCGGATCGCGATATCAAATGCCTACTGGCCGATCGCCTGGCCTTCGCCGGTGCCCACCACCCTCAGCGTGCGCTGCGGCAGCGGTCAGCTGGTGCTGCCGCATCGCCCGGCGCGCGCGCAGGATGCCGATCTGCTCGCCTTTTCCGAGCCCGAAGCGGCCGCCCCGCAGGCGCTCGTCGAGACCCGGCCGCGGCGCACCGACCGCCCGCTGGACCGCATCGTGACCGACCCCGACAGTGGCCGTGTTGACCTGCTGCGTGAGCGCGACCGCGGCGCGTGGCGCACGGTGGATACCGACGTGGACTACGACACGCGGGGCGAGCTTCGCTTCTCCATCCAGCCGGATGATCCGTGCAGCGCCGAGCAGGACATTGCGCTGACCACCACCATGGGCCGGCCCGGCTGGCGTGTGCGCACCGAGGTCCGCACACGCATCGCCTGTACCGCGCAGGCGTTCACCGTGCAGGCAAGTCTGCAGGCTTTCGAGGGGGATGAGCAGGTGTTCAGCCGAAGCTGGCGCGAGACCATCGCGCGCGACGGGGTGTGAACTAATGGGGCTCTGATGGTGGCCCTGGCGCGCCAATGCCTCCACCGCCCGCTGGTCAGCGGTACCACCGACTGACCTTAGCAGTTGCCATGTGCCTGCGGAATAATGCCAGGCGAGCCCGCAGGCTCCAAGGAGACCTTCCATGCGTATCCGCCAGATTGTTTTTGCTGCCAAAGACCTGTCACAAGGTCGCGAGGCATTGGCCACGCTGTTCCAGCTCGACGCGCCGTTTCGCGACCCCGGCGTGCGCGAGTTCGGCATCGACAACGCGGTGTTCGTGTTCGGAGACCAGTTCATCGAAGTGATCTCGCCGTTCCGGCCCGATACCGCGTGCGGCCGCCACCTGGAGCGCCATGGCGATGGGGGCTACATGCTGTTGTTGCAGACCGACGACCTGGCGCGTGAGCGGCGCCGCTTTGACGCGCTCGGCGTGCGCCGCATATGGGCCGGCGAACACCCGGACATCTCGGCCATGCACCTGCATCCGAAGGATGTGGGCGCGGCGATCGTGTCGGTCGATGAACCCAGGCCGGCCACGGCATGGCGCTGGGGCGGGCCATCATGGCGTGTACAAGCGGGGCGCGCCGGAATGCAGCGCGTGCGTGGCATGACACTGCATGCGCCGGATCCGCGGGCGCTGGCGTCGCGCTGGGCCGAGGTGCTGGGGCGTCCGGCGCCGATCGATACGGGTGACTGCTGGCGTCTGGCGCTGACTGACGGATTTGCCGATTTCAGGGAGTCGCCCGGCAAAGGTGGAACTGCCGCAGTGACCGGCTTTACGCTGGCTGTGGCCGACCCCGTTGCGGTGCGGTCACGCGCGCAGGCTGCGGGACTTGTGGTTGACGGCCCGGGTTTGACGCTGATGGGGGTGCCATTGACGCTGGAGCCGCTATAGCGGGCAACGCGAGCGCGGATTTCTGCCGCCCAGTCTCCTAGTTTGCCGAGGCGCCCAGACGTGCGTCCATCTGATACGTCGAGAGGGACTCCACATGATCGTCATGCACCAGATACTGGTTCTCGAGCTTGACGCCCTGGCCATGGCGCGGGGACCCGACGTAGCTCTCCAGGCAGATCACCATGCCCGGCTCGAGCACGGCGTCCACCGGATAGGCCACGCCAGGCTCGTGGTGCGGGATGTTCGGGAACTCGCCTGCCAGGCCCAGGCCGTGGCCGATCAGGCCGTAGCGCCATGGGCGGTACTCGTCGGGACAGGGCCAGGCCCGCTCGGCAAGCTCGCGCACAGCGCGCCCCGGGGCCAGCAGGGCTGCGTTGTGCGCCAGCTGCTCCTGCGCGAGCTGGTAAAGCACCCTTTGGGAGGCCGTGGGTGCTGAGTCGCCACAAAGAAAGGTGCGCGACAGGTCGGCGCAATATCCCTCGTAACCCACCGCGTCCGTGTCCAGCGCCAGCAGCTCGCCAGCCTGGATCGGCCGGTGGCTGCATTCCTGGAAATAGGGAAAGGTGCGTGGCCCCGACTGGCACAGCCTGGTGCTGATGTATTGCCCGTCGCGGGCCATCAGCTCGAACCACAGGTGCGACCAGATCTCGGCTTCCGAACGGCCGGGCTGCAGCGCGGCCTCGAGCCGGGCCACGCCGGCCTCGACATGGCGCATGGCCTCGCGCATATAGGGAAGCTCGATCGGCAGCTTCACGGCGCGCGCCGGCACGAAGGCGTCATCGGCATCGCGCAGCGAGAAGCCTTCGGCGCGCAGGGCATCCAGGGCCGCGATGTGGAAGCGGTCCACGCCCAGGCAGTCGATGCCCGGATCAACGGCGCGAACGGTGCTGGCGATCTCCCGCGCAAAGCGCCGCGCCGCGTCGGCCACATGGCCGGCGGACCCGAGCCAGGACACGGCCGTCGCAGGACGCACCTCGTCCACCGTGGACAGACCCTCGGCCAGATGCTCCGAGCCCATGTATTCGAACAGGATCGATGGGCCCTCGGCGAACAACAGCAGGTAGCGGGTGGGCGCGCGCAGGCAGAAGATCATCATGTTGCGCGCGCCGGTCGCATAGAAGATGTTGTTCGGGTCGACGATCAGCACGGCCGGCAGACCGGCGCGGCGCATGGTGGCACGCACCCGCTGCAGACGCGCCGCAACCAGCGCCGGCCGATGGCCCAGCAGCTGCTCCGGGCTCCAGGTCGTGGCCCAGGCGGCCGCTGGCTGGGACAGCGGCGTCAGGCTGCGAGCCTGCGTGGCGGCGGACAGGTCAGGCCTCTTCAAGGTGTAGCACAGGCGGTGATGGCGCGAATCTTCATGGTGGATTGCGTCTACAAGGCCGGGTAGTGCAGGGCGATTGCCGCGTCGTGCATTGCCGTGCACGGCTGGTAGTCCCGTAAATCCAGCGCCTCGAACCCGCTGATGAACAACGCACCTAGCGCCTCGGCGGCGGCCGCGTCGTGTGTGAGCTGCGCCAGTGCCTGGCGCAACATGGCGAGTGTCGCCTTGTCGGTGTCGGCTGCGGTAATCAGCGGCAGCCCCGGATAGGCCGCCGTCTCGGTGAGCACCCGCAGACCCTGTACCCATTCCGGTGTGTAGCGTCGAAAGCCGGCCAGGCTGACGCAGTCGATCGCCGCCCCATCGGCTTTGCCGTCGCGCACCGCCTTGACCGATTCCAGGTGGGTGCCGGTCTGCACACGCGCGCCGAAAAACTGGCCGTCCTGTGCCAGCGGCGCGACCAGGGCGCGCAGGCAGTTGTAGCCCGATTGGGAGTCGGGCCCATTGAAGGCCACGCAGCGCCCGCGCAGACCGGCCAGCTCCGTGCACGGATCGTCCGCGCGCACCACAACCTGGCTGCGCTGGAGCACACCGGTGCAGCCGACAACGCTGTAATGGAAGGCGCCGACCACCTGCACCTGTTCCTTGAGCACGGTGACCAGCGGATAGCCGCAGGCCTGGCTGAGCAGCAAGTCGCGCTCCAGCCAGTGCGCGTGGTAGTCGTCAGGCCATTGCGGCTGGAGCGGAACGCCTGCAAGGCCAGCGGCAGTCAGTCGCGCTGCGAGCAGCGCCCACAGGTGTTCAACAGCCGCCGGATTGCCGAGGTACATCGGCAGCGCGCCCACGTGCAGGGCAGCGCGGTCATCCGACATAGGGCGCCTCGCTAGCCGGTGAAAAGCCCGGATGTATGGGCGAGTCCACCGGCTTGAATGCGTACTTGCGGATCACGTGCAGATACCCAGGAATGTGGAAGTTCCCATTGCCGTGCAGGAACGCCTCGCGCTGGTCACGCCACAGAGCCGGAATCCTGTACCAGGCCAGACCGGGCTGCGCATGGTGGACGGCGTGGTAGTTATTGTTGAGATAAAGCAGGCGCCAGGGCCAGGCGGCCTCGTTGACCACGATGCGATGGGCCGCGATGGCCGCCGGCCGGTGTTCATAAAACGAGCGCAACATGGCCAGCCCGAGAGCCGGGTAGGCGATGCCAAACAGGTAGTGCAGCGGCGATAGGCCGGCCTGCCGGTGCACCCACCACAACAGTGCAGCGAGCAACACCAGGTGCAGTGCCCAGCTGCGCAGCGCCACCGCACCGCGCTGGTGCGGGCCGGTGAAGATGTCGGCCCAGACTTCGGGGATGGTGACTCCCGGTCCGATCAGAAAGCGGCCAGCGACGGTGCGCAGCGACCAGCGCAGCGCGCGCTGCAGCGGGCCCAGGCGCGTGTACGTCTGCGGCTCGACGTAGTTGGCCTCCGGGTCGATGCCCGGCGTGGTGAGCAATTCGTCGCGATGGTGGGCGAGATGGCTGTCGCGGTAGATGTCGTAGGGATACCACGCGCTCAGCGGCATCAGGCCGAACAGGCGATTGAGCCCCTTGCTGCGTGTGGGATGCCCATGCAGCAGTTCGTGCTGCATGCTCATGAACCAGCTGGTGACGATCACCAGTGCGACGTTGGCCAGCACCGCCGGCAACGCCTGGTAGTTGAGGATCAACGCGGTCCAACTGGTGTACACGGCAATGATGACAAGCCAGGTCTGCCATTCAAAGCCATTGCCGGCAGTGAGCTTTTTGCTGCTTTCGTTCATGTTCCAGGTTGGCTCTTCGATGTTCCGGCGGGGTGTGACAGGTCAGGCATTGGGCTGTGCGACAGGCGAACCTTGCAGCGCGTACCGCCGCAGCAAGTCGACGTCGGCCTGCGTCACGCGGATCGTATCGGCGTGCGCGCTGCGTGCCTGCAGCCGGCGGTCCCCGGGCAGGCGCACCGAGGGGCTCTCGCACATGGCTGACAGCATGGCTTCGAGTCTCGCGCTGAACGGGTCCCCCCCCAGCATCTGGGGATTCAAGGCGATCAGAAGCTGCCCGCAGCGCGGCGGCCCGCCATCGCAGGAGCCAAATGACGAGACCTGATGGGAGAAATTCGAGCCGCTCAGGCCGGCGCTCAGCACATCGACCATCAGCGCCAGACCGGCCCCCTTGTAGCCTCCGAGCGGGGCCATGGACCCGGCCAGCCCTTGCGCCGCGTCGGTTGTCGGCCGGCCGTCCTGGTCGAGTGCCCAGCCCGGCGGCAGCGGCAGGCCGCGCTGGTACGCGTCGTTCACGGCGACCCAGGCCACCGTGCTGGAAGACTGGTCGAGCACCAGCGGCGGATGGCTGGCACGCGGAACGCCAAAGGCAATCGGATTGGTGCCGAAGAACGGCGTCTTGCCGCCAAATGGCGCCATGGAGGGCGACGCGTTGGCGGTCATCAGCGCGACCAGGCCATCCTGCGCAAGCGTCTCGACAAAATACCCGAGCGACCCGCAGGAATACGAATTGCCCACGGCCAGCACCGCGATACCGTTGCTGCGCGCCGCCGCGGCCAGCGCCGGGAGCCCCAGCGCAATGGCCGGGTGCGCGAAGCCGGTGGCAGCGTCAACGTGGATGGCGACGGGGGAGAGCTGTTCCAGGGTGGGCGTGGCAAAACCGTCCACCTTGCCGCAGGCCGCGTGATCACAGTAGGTGGGAAGGTAGGACAGGCCGACGATTGCCTGCCCGTCGCGCTCGGCGCACGCGATGGAATGTGCAACATGCGCGGCGTTGTCTGCCCCTACGCGGCAGGCCAGCAGGGCGTCCAGCGCCAGCCGTTCAATCTCGTCAAAGCGCAGGTCAATCGTGGGCGCGGACATGGTCTCTGGCTGCAATCTCAATTCAGCGGCAGCCGGCGGTAGGTGCCGGGCAACGCGGGGTCGTGGTATTTGTTCATCGGGCCGTTGTCAAGGTAGTCCTGGTGCAGGCGCTGCAGCATGGCGCGATCGAGCGTCACGCCCAGCCCGTCGCCCTCCGGAACACGCACGGTATTGGCTTTCGGCCGGAACGGGCCTTCGTTCGTGATATCGACCGGCTGCATGCGAAACAGAGACTGATTGGGCTCGCGGATCCAGGCTGTCGCCGCGCACAGGTGCAGGTAGGCCGCGCTGCCGATGCCCGAATCACCGCTGTAACACCAGTAGTCGACGCGGGCATGCTCGCAGGCGCCGATGAAGCGCACCATGCGACCGATACCGCCCAGCAGCGTGGGGTTGCCGACGAGTGCGTCCGGGACGCGCAGTTCCATGGCCCGGGCCAGATCCATGTTGTGGGTGGAAAAAGGGATGGAGCAGTGCTGGCGCAGTTCGCGCATTTCCTCGATGGTGGCGACCGGATCTTCCCAGTTGCGCACGCCCAGGTCTTCCAGCGGCCGTACCAGCCGGCGCGCGGTGGCGAGCGAGTAGGCATGGTTGGAGTCGATGCGCAGCATCACGCCGTCACCGAGCTTCTTGCGGATCAGCTCGAGCATGCGCAGCGAGTCTTTAGCGTCGGGCGTGGAGAACTTGCCTTCGAAAAAAGTGGTGCCATGGGTCTCGTGCAGCATGACGCAGTAATCGGCCACTTCTTCGGGCGTGCGCTCGCCACGCACAAATGGCTGGCCGGCCAGGATCGGGCCATCACCCCGCAACGAGAAGTAATCGGTGAAGGGGATGTCCTTGCGCACCGCCCCGCCCAGCAACTGGTAGAGCGGCTGTTTCCAGGCCTTGCCGCGGATGTCCCACAGCGCCATTTCCAGCGCGCCAAAGGCTGCGATACGGGTTGTGTCGTTGATGCTTTGCACCCCAACCCACCACGGCAGGCAGCGCAACTCGGCCCCGGCGATGTCGACAGGGTCGTGCCCGATCAGGCGCGGCGCGAACACCGTATTGATCAGCGCTGCGGCGCCGGCTCCGGAGGCTTCGCCGAGGCCGACGATGCCGTCGTCGGTTTCGACTTCAACTATCGTCTGGGAGAACCCGGGCAGTTCACCGAACACCCAGCCATAGGGCGCTTCCAGCGGGAAGTTGATCGGTGTGGCCGTTATGCGACGAATTTTCATGGAAGGGGAATGCGAGTCAAGGGGGAAGTGAAATGATGATTTGTCATGCATCCCCGCGCAAAGGTTCACTCAAATTCTATACTTTCATATCGTTGCGAGGCGCCATTAATAGTCATGTCAAGTATTCAAAAAACGCATGGATCAAGTCTGCATCTGTTCCATCGCCGCTTGCCACCCCTGCATGCCTTGACGGTGTTTGCGGCGGCGGCGGCGTGCGGCAGCTTCAGTCGTGCTGCCCAATTGCTGTTCGTTACCCAGGGCGCAGTCAGCCGCCAGATTCAGCAACTGGAAAAGTACCTTGGCTGCCCCGTATTTGTGCGCCACAAGCGCGGCCTCAAGCTCACCGCCGAGGGGCAACGCCTGCTTCCTGTGGTCGACGATGCGCTAGGCCGGCTGGCCGGCGCCTGCGACAACCTGCGCACCATTGGGCAGGTGCTGTTGTTGCGCATGCCGCCCACCTTCACCGCGCGCTGGTTTCTGCCGCTGTTGCCTGACCTGCGCGCGCTGCTGCCCGATGTGGACGTGCGCATCACGACCTACGACTCCTGGGAGCCGGAGTTCGAGCGCTCCGACGTGGACGCGGCCGTGGTGCAGGGGCGCGGTGAGTGGGTCGGCGTGCAGGCCGTGCCGCTGATGCGGGAAGTGCTCTCGCCAGTGTGCTCGCCGCAGCTGGCGGCCAGCCTGCGCAGCCCCGCCGATCTGCTGGCGCTGCCGCTGTTGCATTGTGATCCGCTGGACGCCTGGGCGCGCTGGTTGCACGCGGCCGGGGTCGACAACAAGGACGGGCGGCGCGGCCAGACCTTTGACACGCTGGAGCTGGCCCTGGCCGCCGCCACCCGTGGCCAGGGCGTGGCCATCGGCGACCTGAATCTGGCGCGCGAGAGCCTGCGCGACGGTGTATTGGTGGCGCCGTTCCCGCAGACGCTAGACCAGGGCGTTTCCTACTACCTGGTCTATCCGCCGGACCGTGCGCAGCAGCCCAAGATCCGGGTTTTGCGTGAGTGGCTCACGGCCAGCGCCGCTGCGGCCTGAGCGCCGCGCGCGCAACAGCGCAACGACGGCGACCTGTGTCTGCTTGGTAGCATCGGGCAAACCTCCGAAACGCGCCGCCATCCATGTCCAGGTCTGCCGACAGCCCCGCACCGCAGGAGATCCACTTCCTACTGATGCCAGGCTTTTCGATGATGGGTTTTGTATCGGCCGTCGAGCCGCTGCGGGTGGCGAACCGGTTTCATCCCGGCGCCTACAACTGGACCATCCTGAGCCTGGACGGCGGCGCGGTCACCGGCAGCAATGGAATGTCGCTCAATGCCGATCACGGCTACGCGCGGGTGAGCGAAGCGCAGACGGTGTTTGTGGTCGCCGCGGCCGACCCGCTCCAACAGTACCAGGTGGCGCTGGCGCGCTGGCTTCGAACCCTGTATAGCCGCGGCACGACGCTGGGCGCCATCGATACCGGTGTGTTCGTGCTGGCCGAAGCCGGATTGCTGGGCGCCGACCCGGTCACCCTGCACTGGGAGGCGCAGTCGGCTTTTGCCGAGCGCTACCCGCAGGTGCCAGTGACGCAGGAGCTGTTCCATATTGGTGCACGCTGCATATCCGGTGCAGGCGGCACCTCGGGAATTGACATGATGCTGGCGCTGATTGCCGCCAAACACGGTCGCGAACTGGCCACCCGCGTCTCCGAGCAGTTTGTGCTGGGGCGCATCCGCAGCCAGTCGGACCATCAGCGCATGGAAATTTCCACGCGCTACGGCCTGCACAACCGCAAGACGATTCAGGTGGTGCGCCTGATGCAGCAACATATAGAAGATCCGTTGCCGGTGGACGACCTGGCCCGGCTCATCAGCGTGACACGGCGCCAACTCGAGCGTCTGTTCAGCGCGCACCTGCGCGACACGCCATCGCGCTTTTACGCACAGGTGCGCCTGGAGAGGGCGCGCGAATTGCTTCGCGAGACCGACATGGGCATTCTGGCCGTGGGGGTGGCGTGTGGATTTGCTTCGGCGTCGCATTTCTCGAGGGCGTACCGGCTCCAGTTTGGCGTCAGTCCCAAGGAGGACCGCGGCGCCGCGTAAAGCCGGACGGCGCCGACGCGCGCCCGTTTGCGACTCCTGCGCGCCTGTCCACGACCGGCCAGGGCGCATTTCGATTCAACTCCTTGATGCGCCGATAAACGTATTAGGGGGTACTAAGGGATTGTCTGGATGCCGCGTCCTGCAACTACTGCGCTACCATGCCGGCAGAGTGCAAAGCTGGTTGCCCTCGGGCTGCCCGTGGCCTCCCTTCGTGTTTGCGATGGGCAAGGCCGGGGATGATTCATAGACTAGATTGGAGATCCATACATGGCTATTTTTGAAACCACCACGGAGTCCGGCATCATCCTTGACCGGCGCCAACTGATTCAGGGCGCTTCGGCGCTGGGGCTTGCGATGGCATTGGGGGCCTCCCCCGCCATGGCACAGGGCACACCCAAGAAGGGCGGCACCCTGCGCATGGGCATGGAAGGCGGCTCGCCGTCCGACAGCCTGGATCCGCTGACCTACGCCGACTCGATCCCGATCGGCATGAGCCTGATGCTCTGGAACAACCTGGTCGAGGTCAAGGACAACGGCGATGCTTCGGGCGAGCTGTTCGAAAGCTGGGAAGCCAAGCCGGGCGCCGCCGACTGGACCTTCAACATCCGCAAGGGCATCACCTTCACCTCGGGCAAGACGCTGGACGCCGATGACGTGATCTACTCGCTCAATTTGCACCGCGGCGAGACCAAGTCGCCGGCCAAGGTGCTGCTGGCCGACATCACCGACATCAAGAAGATCAACGCCAACCAGGTGCAGATCGTGATGAAGCAGGGCAACGTGGACCTGCCCTTCAACCTGAGCGACTACCACATCATCGTCGTGCCCAATGGCTTCAAGGACTGGAGCAAGCCCGATGGCACCGGCGCCTTCACGCTGGAAGAGTTCCAGCCGGGTGTGCGCGCCACCTTCAAGCGCAAGCCCGGTAATTACTGGAAGCCCGGCCGCGGCAACTTCGAGCGTGTGGAACTGCGCTATATCGGCGACGC
>JANNDB010000047.1:0-2785 GCA_031387285.1 Betaproteobacteria bacterium
CCAAACGCAATGGCAAGGGCGAGTTGCTGAAACAGAAGTTCGGCCCCCACATGCTGCTGGCATTTCGCCTGCTCGCCCGTCTCAAGGGCCTGCGGGGCACGCCTTTTGACCTGTTCGGACGTACCGCCGAGAGGCGCATGGAGCGCGAACTGATCGCGCGTTACCGTGACAGCATTGAAGAAGTGTTGCGAACGCTCGGCGCGGATAACCATGCGCTGGCTGTGGAAATCGCGCGGCTGCCGGAAAACATTCGGGGGTATGGACATGTCAAGGAGCGCCATGCCGGCGCGGTGCGGCAACGCTGGGACGGATTGCTTGCGCAGTGGCGCGCGCCGGCCGCAGCCGCCACGTCGGTCATGGGGCAAGGTTCGGCGCGGGCCTGATAGCGCGGGGCCGCCGCATACAATGTTGGGTTAGCCGCCGACAAGCCTTCGACCGTGTCTGGCGAGGTCATCGAATCGTCTCTCGTGGAGCTTCCTGTGTTCATCTCTTCCGCCTTTGCCCAAACTCCTGCCGCCGCTACCGGCGGCGACATGCAGTCGTCCCTGATGAGCATGTTGCCGCTGGTGCTCATGTTTGTCGTTTTGTATTTCGTCATGATCCGCCCGCAGATGAAGAAACAAAAGGAGCATCGCGCCATGATTGACGCGCTTGCCAAGGGAGATGAAGTGGTGACGGCTGGTGGTCTGCTGGGCAAGGTCGGCAAGATCGGCGACAGTTATGTTTCGCTCGAGATCTCCAGCGGCGTGGAGGTGCAGATTCAGCGCAGCGCCGTGGTGCAGGTGTTGCCCAAGGGCACGATCAAGTAGCTTGTTGCCCGTTTGCCGGAAAGCACCGCATGAACCGATATCCGGTCTGGAAGTACGCCATCATCCTGGTGGCAATGTTGCTGGGGATTTTCTATACGCTCCCCAACTTTTTTGGCGAGGCGCCAGCCGTCCAGGTGTCGGCGGCCAAGTCCACGGTCAAGGTCGATGCGGCCATGCTGGCCCGGGTCCAGGATGCGTTGAAGGCGGCCGGGCTGGCGGCTGATGCCGTCAGCTTTGACGGCAACTCTGTGAAGGCGCGATTCGACTCCTCCGACGCGCAGCTCAAGGCCAAGGACGCCATCGAGAAGGCGCTGGTGCCGGACCCGGCCGACCCCGCCTACGTCGTCGCACTGAACCTGCTTTCGCGTTCGCCGGCCTGGCTGCATGCGCTGGGCGCAGCGCCGATGTACCTGGGGCTGGACCTGCGTGGCGGCATCCATTTCATGTTGCAGGTTGACATGCAGGCGGCGCTGACCAAGAAGGCGGAGTCCCTCTCAGGCGACCTGCGCACGGTGCTGCGCGAAAAGACGATCCGCCACGGTGGCATTTCCCGCGTTGGCCAGACGATAGAGGTCCGCTTCCGTGACGCTGCGGCATTGGAGGCCACGAAGAAAGTGCTCGCCGACCAGTTCGCTGATTTGCAGGCGGTCGAGGCGCCCGATGGTGCCGATACCAAGCTGACCGCCAGCATCAAGCCGGTGGCCGCGCGCACGATTCAGGATCACGCGCTCAAGCAGAACATGGTGACGCTGCACAACCGCATCAACGAGTTGGGTGTGGCCGAGCCGGTGATCCAGCAGCAGGGGCTGGACCGCATCGTGGTGCAACTGCCCGGCGTGCAGGATACCGTGCGGGCCAAGGGCATCATCGGGCGCACCGCCACGCTGGAAGTGCGTATGGTCGACGAAAGCACCGAAGCGCGTGCCGCCGAGTCCGGCAGCGGACCGGTGCCGTTTGGCTCCGAACGTTATCTGGAGCGCAACAGCCAGCCGGTGGTGGTGAAGAAGCAAGTCATCCTCACGGGCGAAAACCTGACGGATGCGCAGCCAGGTTTTGACAGCCAGACGCAGGAAGCTGCCGTGCACCTGTCGCTCGATGCCAAGGGCTCGCGCATCTTTCGCGACATCACACGCGACAACATCGGCAAGCGCATGGCGATCCTGTTGTTCGAAAAGGGCAAGGGTGAAGTCGTCACGGCACCGGTGATCCGCAGCGAGATCGGCGGCGGGCGGGTGCAGATTTCCGGCCGCATGACGACCGTCGAGGCCAACGACACGGCGCTGCTGCTGCGCGCCGGCTCACTCGCTGCGCCGATGGAGATCATCGAGGAGCGCACCATCGGGCCCAGCCTGGGCGCGGAGAACATTGCCAAGGGCTTCAACAGCGTCACCTGGGGATTCTTTGTCATCGTGGCCTTCATGTGTGTGTATTACATGCTGTTCGGAATGTTTTCCAGCATTGCCCTGGGGTTCAATCTGCTCCTGCTGGTGGCCGTACTCTCGATGTTGCAGGCAACCCTGACCCTTCCAGGCATGGCGGCGATGGCTTTGGCGCTGGGCATGGCGATTGACTCCAACGTCCTGATCAATGAACGCGTGCGCGAAGAACTGCGCAACGGCGCCTCGCCGCAGGCGGCCATTACTACAGGCTACGAGCGCGCCTGGGGCACCATCCTGGACTCCAACGTGACGACGCTGATTGCCGGCCTTGCCCTTTTGATATTCGGATCAGGCCCGGTGCGCGGATTTGCGGTGGTGCATTGCATCGGCATTCTGACCAGCATGTTCTCTGCCGTGTTCTTCTCGCGCGGCTTGGTGAATCTCTGGTACGGGCGGCAGAAAAAACTCAAGTCGGTGTCCATCGGGACTATCTGGCGCCCGGCTGAGGCCGGGGCGGTGGCCAAGTCGGCAGAGGGGAACTAGACGTGGAATTTTTCAAGATCCGGCGTGATATCCCCTTCATGCGCCATGCGCTGG
>JANNDB010000120.1:0-6342 GCA_031387285.1 Betaproteobacteria bacterium
GAGGTCAAGCTTCTTCTCGGTGGCGCGGTGGCGCACCAGCTCCAGCGCGGAGTTCACGCAATCGCGCAGCACGAAGGGCGCGCTCTCCACGTCGAGCTTGCCGGCCTCGATCTTGGAGAAATCAAGGATGTCGTTGATGATGGTCAACAGGCTCTCGCCCGAGTCCCGCACTGTGCGCGCCAGGTCGCGCTGGTCGTCGGTCAGCGGCGTATCCAGCAGCAGCCCGCTCATGCCGATGATCCCGTTCATCGGTGTGCGAATCTCGTGGCTCATGGTGGCCAGGAAGCTGCTCTTGGCGGCGTTGGCGGCTTCGGCTGCGGCGCGGGCGTCTTGCGCCTCCCTGAACAGACGTACGTTCTCGATCGCAATTACCGCCTGGTCGGCGAAGGTCTTGAGCAAGCCCTGTTCTGCGTTGGTGAAACCACCCAAGGCCGCGCGTGCCAGAACGATGGAGCCTATGCCCCTGCCAGCACGGATCAGCGGCGCCATCATCATCGACTGGTTGGTCCCCAGTCGTTGCACCGGCGCACGCAATCCAGGTGGCACATCAGGGCCGTGCAGAACATCGGGAAAGTCGAGCACCCGCCCGCCAGCGATGACAAGCTCCGTCGCCGTACCCGCCAGCGGCATGGGATAGAGGGAACGGATCCGCTCAACTATTGCCGGCTCGACGCCATGAATCGCGGCAAGGGCGAGTTTGCCGTCGTCTGTGACCAGGCCGAGAGCTGAATTCAGGGTGTTGAAAAGTGTCGCGCAACTGTCAAGGATCTTGTCAAAAACTGGCTGTGTATCCGCGACCGAGCTGCTGATGACCTGCAGCACCTCGGCGGTGGCGATCTGCCGCTCCAACGCCTCCTGCGTCTCATTGAACAGCCGCACGTTCTCGATCGCGATGCCGGCCTGGTCGACGAACCCTTGCAGCAGCGTGATCGCCTTGGCGTCGAACCCACCCGGCTCGTTGCGCGCGACGACCAGCCCGCCGATGGCCTCGCCACCGCGCAGCATCGGCAGCAGCACGATGGAGCGGAACCCCTGCTTGGCCTGCACGCGCTGCTCGAAAGGAGGCAGCGTGATGGCCAGCAGATCCGGGATGTGCACCATCCGCTTGCTGACGACCATCTGCGACGGAAAATTGTCGACCGGATCCATGGGGATCAAGTCCGGGAAGGGGCCACCGACCGGCTCACCCGGACGGGCCATCGCCATGGTGCGAAACGCCTGACCCTCCAGGCGTGCCACACCGGCAAACGACGCACCCACCAGCCGCACCGCCGCGCTGACGATGGCGCGAAACACCGGTTGCACGTCCGTCGGCGACTCGCTGATCACCCGCAGGATCTCGGCGCTCGCGGTTTCGCGCGCCAGCGCCTCGTTCGTCTCGCGGAACATCTTCGCGTTCTGGATCGCGATAACCGCCTGGTCGGCGAAGGTCTGCAGCAGCGCCAGTTCCTTGTCGCTGAATGCGCCACGCGAACGCGCCACGCCGACCGCGCCTATGCCCCGGTCCTCCCACACCATGGGCGCGAAAGCCACGGAGTGGTAGCCGGCCACCTCGCCAATCCGGCGCAATACCTGCGGCGTTTCGGGATTGTTCAGGACGTCCGGGTAATGCGCCACGCGCCGCTCGCGTATCGCCTTGCCGGCCGGCGTGAGGTCGACCGGCGCCGGAAAGGTGGCCAGCACGGCGTCGCGCGCATTGCCCAGGTAGGCGGCCGACTGCAGCATCCCCTGTTCATCCACCACCAGCACGTCGAGTTCGTCACCGCCAAACAGCGTCTTGCAGCTCAGCAGAATCTTGTCGAACACCGGCTGCGTTTCGGTTACCGAGGCGCTGATCACACGCAGGATGTCGGCCGTGGCCTGTTGCTGCTCCAGCGCCTCCCGGGTCTCGTTGAACAGGCGCACGTTCTCCATGGCAATGACGGCCTGGTCGGCGAAAGACCGCAGCAGGTCCCGGTGCACCGGGGAAACCGGTCCGGCCTGCGCCCAGCCCACCACGATCACGCCGAGCACCTGTCCCTCGCGCAACATGGGCACACCCAGCATGCGACGCCATTTCCCGGCAGTCGCGTAGGAGTTGTCGAAGTCCGGGTCGGACATCGCATCCTGCAACTCCACGGTGGACTTCTGGAGAACGACACGACCGGCAACCTGCGATATGTCCGGTGGCCGCGGGTAGCGGCTGCGCATCAATGCCACGAACTCGGGCCCGGAATGGCTGGTGGCGGCAAGGTGCAGCCTTTCGCCATCGAAGCGCAACACATTGGCGAACATCCCGTCACACAGCCGCGCAGCATTGCCGACGACAGTGTCGAACACCGGTTGCACGTCCGTTTGCGAGCGGCTGATGACCTGGAGGATGTCCGAGGTGGCCGTCTGCCGCTCCAACGCCTCTTTTGTCTCGTTGAACAGGCGCACGTTTTCGGTCGCAATAACGGCCTGGTCGGCGAAAGTCTGCAGCAGTTCGACCTGATGGTCCGTGAAGGATCCCGGCTCGCGGCGGTTGACACTGATCGTGCCAACTGGCTTGCCATCTCGCAGCATGGGGACGGCAAGCATGCTGCGAAACCCCCTCGCGCGCGCCACCTCCTTCATGCTCGGCGGGATCTCAAGCTCGGTCTCTGAGTCGGCCATGAGCACGGGCGCACCCGTGATAACCGCCCTGGTACTCAGCGACGGATAGAAAAGCGGCCTGGGAAACGTCCCGCGCAAGACCTCATTCCCGGCTTCACTCGTTGAAGTGAACGCCACCAGGTGAAGCATGTCGCCCACCACGCGGGTCACTACCGCCGCGTTCGCCGCGAACAGTCGCTGGGCATTTACGGCGATCGCGTCAAACACCGGCTGCACGTCGTCCGGCGAACTGGCGATGACCTTCAGGATCTCGGCCGTGGCGGTCTGGCGCTCCAGCGCTTCGGTCACATCGCGGTTGCGCGCTTCAAGCGCATTGAACATCTTCGAGTTCTGGATCGCGATCACGGCCTGGTCGGCGAAGGTCCTGAGCAGCGCAATCTCTTTTGGGTCGAACCCGGTTGGTTGTGTCCCCGGCGATGGAAACCGCGTGACGTGAATCGCCCCGATACCGCGGTCCTGCCACATCATCGGCACGACCGCGCAGGAATAGTTGCCGTGGTTCTGAGCGAGTTCCCGCAGGCCCCAGGGCACGCCCTCACCGTGGAGGACGTCAGGATAGTTGAGCACCTCGCGCTGATGCACGGCCAGCCCCTGCATCGATTTCCCGACCGGCACCGGGTAGTAGGCCGCAACACTGCGCCTGGACTCCTCTGTCTCGCCGACATGGGCTTCGAGCCGCACCATCCCGTCGTCATGGATCACACCGATGCCAACGTCAGTAAGACGGAAAAGATCCCGGCAACTGCGCACGATGGCCTCGAAAACGGGTTGCGCATCGGCCACGGAATTGCTGATCACCTCGAGCACTACAGACGTTGCAGTCTGGCGCGTCAACGCCTCCTTGGTCTCGTTGAACAGCCGCGCGTTCTGGATCGCTATGACGGCCTGGTCAGCAAACGACTTGATCAGCCTCCCGTCTTCTTCGCTGAACGGCCGCATGTCCATGTGAAACGCCGAGATCGTGCCGTAGACCTTGTCGCCCGCCGTCATTGCCGCACTGAGCATGGAGCAGTTGCGCCCGAGCGTGCGTGCACCGGCACGCAGACTCTCGGGCACACCTTCGCCGTGCAGCAGATCCGGCAGGTAGGTGGCCTTGCCGGTCAACAGGCCGGCGCTGGCCGGCGCCGGTCGCGGGAACAGGCTGCGCATGGCCGCGAGAGTCTCGCCATATCCGGCCCGCCAGTGGATCAGTCCATCGTCACCCAGCGAGCCGATGGCCAGATCGGCTCCCGGCAACAGGCGCTCGATGCCCTTGCAAATGCTGTCGAACACCGGCTGGGTGTCGGCCATCGAGCTGCCGATGACGTGCAATACCTCGGCACTCGCCGTCTGCCGCTCCAGCGCCACCTTGGTCTCCTGTGCCAGCCTCGCATTCTCCAGCGCCACTGCCATGCCGGCGACCACACTGCGCACCAACTGCACTTCGCGCGGACCAAAAGCGTATTCGCGCTCGTGGTTCTGGATCCCGACGAACCCCATCGGCCGGGAACCCACCATGATGGGCACACTCATCAGCGAATGGCACCAGTCGGTGCCCGCAATGGGCTTCAAACCCGCGGCAGTCTGTCCAGCACGGGTGTTCATCACCATCGGTTCGCCGGCCAGCAGGAATCGGCGGAATTCGTCGCCCGGCGCTTCGGAGGCCAGCGTGCGCGGGGGCCGATGGGGCAGCGGCAAGCCATGCTCGTAGTTGTAGAGTGTGCGCAGCATGTCGGTGGCCGGGTCCCAGGCCACCAGCGCGAGGTCACCCGTGCCCAGCACCGCACGCAACTTGTCGCATACCCGCTCGACGATGCTCTGGAAGTCGAGCCCGTCCGCGACTCCACGCTGGACGGCACTGATCACTTCGAGCTCGCTTTCACGCTGCTTGAGCGTTGCCCGGAGTTCCTGCAGCTCGCGCTGGTCTGGCGGGTTTTCGGGTGGGCTTGTCATTTCACAGTTCCGTCCTTGCCTGCACGTTTTCGAGAGCCTGCACCAGCTGGTCGACCCGGATCGGTTTGGTCACGTAGTCGTCCATGCCGGCTGCCAGGCACTCCTCGCGGTCGCCCTGCATGGCGTTGGCGGTCATGGCGATGACGCGTGGCCTCTGGCCTGGCTTGTACCGGGCCGTGATGCGTCGGCTCGCCTCCAGCCCGTCCATCTCGGGCATCTGCACATCCATCAGCACCACGTCGTAGGTCTGCCGCTGCACACACTCGATGGCTTCGATGCCGTTCGAAGCGACGTCGGCCCGGTAGCCCATCTGTTGCAGCAGCCGCAGCGCCAGCTTCTGGTTCACCACGTTGTCCTCGGCCAGCAGGATGCGCAGCGGGTGGCGGTCCGCCATCTCCGCGTCCATGCGCGGTTTGGCCGGGGCAGCCGCGGGCTTGGGTGCTGCGTCCTTGCTCAGCAGGCTGACCAGGGTGTCGAAGAGCTGGCTTTGGCGCAGCGGTTTGGCCAGCGTTGCCGCAAAAAGGCTGTCGTGGGTTTCCTTGCGCCCCATTGAGGAAAACAGCACCAGCGGCAGCTGATGGCCTGCTTCCCGGATCTTCTGGCCCAGCATGGCGCCGTCCATGCCCGGCATGTGCATGTCCACGATGGCCAGGTCGTAGGGGTCCTTCGTGAGCATCTCCAGCGCCTTGGCCGGAAACTCGGTGTCCTGCACCACCATGCCCCACTTGGCTGTCTGCAGCGCGAGAATGCGCCGGTTGGTGGCGTTGTCGTCCACCACCAGGATGCGCTTGCCCTTCAGACCTGCCTGTTCACCCAGGAACACTCGCCGGCTGCCGGCAGGCAGCTCAGCGGCTTGGGCTTGGATGGTGAAGTGGAAGCTGCTGCCCTGCCCCGGGCCGGCGCTATCCACCCGCATCGTGCCACCCATCAGCTCGGCCAGCAGCTTGCTGATGGCCAGGCCCAGGCCGGTGCCGCCGTATTTGCGCGTCGTGCTGCTGTCGGCCTGGCTGAACTTCTGGAACAGACGGCTCTTGCCCACAGACGACAGGCCGATGCCCGTGTCGCGCACAGTGAACGCCAGCAAGCTGCCTTCTTCGCCTTGTTCGTCCCCACCAACGCTGACGCTCAGCACGACCTCACCGCGCTCGGTGAACTTGACGGCGTTGCTCAGCAGGTTGAGCAGGATTTGCCTCAGGCGCGTCACATCGCCCGTGATGGCCGCAGGCACCTCGCCTTCGAAGGCGTAGGCGATGTCCAGATGCTTCTCGGCTGCGCGGCTGGCCATCAGGTCCATCGCGCTCTCGACGCAGTCGCGCAGGTCAAACGGCTGGTGCTCGATTTCCATGCGCCCGGCTTCGATTTTCGAGAAGTCGAGGATGTCGTTGATGATGGTCAGCAGCGAATCGCCCGAATCACGGATGGTGGTGGCGAAGTCGCGCTGGTCGTCGGTGAGCGGCGTGTCGAGCAGCAGCCCGCTCATGCCGATGACCGCATTCATCGGCGTGCGGATCTCGTGGCTCATGGTCGCCAGGAAGGCGCTCTTGGCTTCGTTGGCGGCTTCGGCGGCGGCGCGGGCTTGCTGCGTCTCCTTGAACAGCCGCGCGTTCTGGATCGCGATCACGGCCTGGTCGGCGAAGGTCTTGAGCAGCCTGATCTCCTGCGGCTTGAAGCCTGGCGGCGCCATTCCTGCCGGCGGAAAGCGCGTGACGTGGATGGCTCCTATACCCTCATCCTTCCAGATCATCGGAATCACCGCGCAGGAATAGTTGCGACCGG
>JANNDB010000122.1:0-3277 GCA_031387285.1 Betaproteobacteria bacterium
CGCTAGCGATGAGTCGCGCGGTTTTTGCGAGATCTATCCCGGCTTCGGTGAGATGCACGCGACGGCTAATCACCTCATACAACGGCATGCCCACCGAATCCGTTACCTCGCGCAATTGCATCGACGCGGTGGGCTGCGTGACGTGCGTAGCCCGAGCTGCCGCGCTCACACTGCCCGTATCTGCCAACGCCAGAAAAAGGCGCATTTGCCTGAAAGTTATATTCATAGTTTTTTATCTATGTATCAATGCATAACAATCGATTTTACTTGACGCAAGCGAACGCCTAGCATCCGGGTAAAGGACATTACCCATGCATAACTTACTCGATCCAGCCATCCTCTTTTTCGCCTTTGGTGTGATTGCCGGGGCACTCAAATCCAATCTGGAAATACCGCCTGCGATTGCCAAATTTCTATCGCTATATTTGTTGATGGCATTGGGTCTAAAGGGCGGCTTTGCGCTCGCTAAATCAGGCCTGAACCCCGACGTGGCGGTAAGTCTCGCAGCGGCAATGTTGATGGCAGTGATCGTGCCCACGATTGGCTACCATGTTCTTAAGCGCTACGTGTCAAAGTTTGATGCCGCAGCCGTGGCCGCGTCGTACGGATCGGTGAGTGCCGTCACCTTCGTCACTGCAATGCAATACCTTGAGGCAAACCAGATGGCCTTTGGCGGGCATATGGCCGTGGCCATGGTGTTGATGGAATCGCCTGCCATCATCATGGCGGTGCTACTTGCCAATAGTTTGCGTCATGCTGAGGTCACCGGCATCGCCGTTTCGGCGACGGGCAATGCGGCACTCACCGTCAGCAACGGTCGGGGAAACGGCAATAGCCTCGGAAAAATTCTGCATGAATCATTCACCGATGGCGCACACCTTTTGCTGTTGGGTTCCATCGCGGTGGGCTTGTTAAGCGGCCAGGCGGGGGAGGCGATGATGAAGCCATTCTCTGGCGACTTGTTCAAGGGCATGCTCGCATTCTTCCTGCTGGACATGGGCTTGCTTGCCGCACGCAACATGGGGGAGCTGCGTGGCAAGTCGCCCATGCTGCTCACCTATGCAATTCTGGGCCCGCTGGTGCATGCCGGCATCGCGCTCGCCATGGCCTGGCTGCTGGACCTCCCCCCAGGGGACGGCGCGCTGCTCATGGTGCTGGCGGCCAGCGCCTCCTACATCGCGGTGCCGGCGGTGGTGCGTCACGCCATCCCCGAGGCGAACCCCTCGCTTTTCATCGGAATGTCGCTGGGTTTGACGTTTCCATTCAACATCCTGGTGGGCATACCGCTCTACACGGCGATTGCCGGCAAGGTGCTGGGCAGCGGCTGACCTTGGGCGTGCCCTACCATGTGCCACCAACGGCCGGCCATCATGAGGAGCGCCCAAACCATGCCACCCCGCGATCCCCACACGACCTCCGTCGTCCCGCCAAAGCGCCAGCGGCCAAGCGCCGAACCATGGGTCGGCCGCGTTGCCGTGCTGTGTTCGATCCTCGCGCTCGGCGCCTGCACCACGCTCGATTACGGCCGTGTGCCCAATGCGATCGTGCTTCCCACGCTGCCGGCCTGGTTCGAAGGCCGTGCGGTTCGCTATGTGGTCACCGATGTATCGCAGGCCGGCACGGCGGGCATGATGGGCGCCAATACGGCCTCACGTCTTTCCGACGCGTTGCCTCAGGGGGGCACGGCTGGCGCGCGCAATGCGCTGGAGCGCGTATACAAGTTCCCCGTTAGCAATCAACCTGCCGTGTTTCCATCGATTCCCGCGCCGCTTGGCCCGGCCAGCGTAGACAAATCGTATTCGCCGATCTGGCGCGTGGTAGAGGTGCGGTGGAACGCCGGACGCGTTGCGCGCGAACTGAAATCGGAAGAGCAGATTCTTGCGGCCACAGAGCGTGGTGACACCAGCCTGACCGTCACTTCCGTCATCATCAATTGCCCTGTGGTCTGGGTGGACGGTCAGGCCGCATTGCCGCGCACCCGCCTGGTGTGGGAACGGGCCCTGGAACAGCCCTGATGCGCTGTCGCATCCGTGTGGTTGGTCGGTCCCGCTGATCGGCCCAGCCGCAGCAACCTAAAATCGGCCTCCCCAGTCCGTAGAGCACCCGATGACCCCTTTTCGCGTATTGAGCGCCGAGTTCGCCCACGAAACCAACACCTTCAGCCAGATTCCTACCGATTTCGCGCGCTTCGAATCGCAGGACTGTTTTCTGGATGCCGACAGCGCCATCGCCGCGCGGGGCAATTCGAACACCGAACTGGCCGGCTTCTGTGATGCCGCACGCGCCTACGGCTGGCAGCTGCAGCATGTATTGAGCGCGATTGCGCAGCCGGCCGGGCGGCTTACGACGGATGCCTTCGAGCGGCTCGCCGGTGCGATCGTTGCCGCCGCTGAACGCGCCGCCGGACAGCTCGACGGCGTTGCGCTAGGCCTGCATGGCGCGATGGTGGCTGAAGGCTACGACGACGGTGAAGGCGAACTGCTGGCACGCCTGCGCAAAGTGCTCGGCCCTCAGGTGCCGATTGCGGTCACGTTGGACCTGCACGCCAACGTGACCCGTGCGATGTGTGAACACGCCAATATCATCGTCTCGTATCGCACCTACCCGCACGTGGACATGCGCGACACCGCCCGCCGTGCCGGTGACATCCTGCAGCGCGCCATGGCCGGCGAAATCCGCCCGGTGACCCTGCGCGCGCATCTGCCGATGATCGACGAGACCAATGGCGGGCGCACCGACCAGGGGGACATGCTGCCGCGGCTGGAAAAGGCGCGCGCCTACGAAAACCAGCCCGACGTGTTTGCCGTGAGCATCAACGCCGGCTTCTCGCGCGCCGACATTTCGGAGATCGGGCCAACGGTTCTGGTCACAGCGCAGGGCGACATGGCCCGGCACGCGGCGTTTGCGCAGGAGTTGGCCGACGATATCTGGGCGCGCCGGCACAATCTGATCAACCGCTTCATGAGCGTGCAGGAGGCGGCTGCCGAGTGCCTCGCGCACGAGGGTGATGGCCGCCCAATCATAGTGGCCGACTATTCGGATAACCCGGGTGGTGGCGCGTATGGCGACGCCACCGCCCTGCTCGGCGCCCTGCTCGAGGCGGGCGTCAAGCGCGCCTGCTTCGGACCCATTGTGGACCCGCAGACCGTGCAGGCCTTGCAGTCGACGCCGCTGGGCGCGCTCGTGCAGGTGCAACTCGGTGGCAAGACCGATGCGCGCGTCGGGGGCGGACCGCTCGCGCTGCAGGGCAGCCTGGAGCACAAGAGTGACGGCCACT
>JANNDB010000132.1:0-1990 GCA_031387285.1 Betaproteobacteria bacterium
AGCGCCCACTTCGTCGGCGTTCTGGAAGCCCTTGAATCCGAGTTCCGTGGTGAGTTTGGTCATCTTGTCACCTAGGTAGGCGATCGGGTTGATGAACTCGGCCATCTGCTCGTTCACGCCCTCCTCTTCCACCAGGGCAGCAATGAGCTTGCCGAACTTCTTGAGCGTTGCGCCGTTGTTGCCCAGCACCTTGCGCCCCAGCAGGTCCAGGCTCTGGATGGTGTTGGTGCCTTCGTAGATCATGTTGATACGGGCGTCGCGCACGTACTGCTCCATACCCCATTCCTTGATATAACCGTGGCCACCAAACACCTGCATGCAGCCGGACGCAGCGATCCAGCCGTTGTCGGTCAGGAAGGCCTTCATGATGGGCGTGAGCAGCGACAGCATTTCGCCGCTGTCCTTGCGTACCTTTTCGTCCGGGTGGAAGTGCTCCTTTTCCAGCAGCACGGAGCAGAAGATCGCCAGCGCCCGGCCGCCTTCGGCATAGGCGCGCGCGGTGAGCAGCATCTTGCGCACGTCGGGGTGCACGATGATCGGGTCGGCCGGTTTGTCCTTGGCCTTGGTGCCGGAGAGCGAACGCATCTGGATGCGGTCCTTGGCATATGCCACCGCGTTCTGGTAGGCCACCTCGGTGATCCCGAGCGACTGGTTGCCCACCCCCAGGCGCGCGCCGTTCATCATCACGAACATGGCGTTCATGCCCTTGTTCGGCTGTCCCACCAGCGTGCCGATCGCGCCGTCCAGCACCATCTGGCAGGTGGCGTTGCCGTGGATACCCATCTTGTGCTCGATGCCGCCGCAATAGATGCCGTTGCGGCTGCCCAGCGATCCGTCCGGGTTGACGTTGAATTTGGGAACGATGAACAGGCTCACGCCCTTGATGCCGGGCGGCGAGTCGGTCATGCGGGCCAGCACCAGATGGATGATGTTGCCGGCCATGTCGTGCTCGCCGGCGCTGATGAAGATCTTGTTGCCGGTGATGCGGTAGGTGCCGTCCGGCTGGGCTTCGGCCTTGGTGCGCATCAGACCCAGATCGGTGCCGCAATGCGGCTCGGTCAGGCACATGGTGCCGGTCCACTCCCCGCTGGTCATCTTGTGCAGATAGGTCTGCTGTTGCTCCGGTGTTCCGTAGGCATGCAGCGCCGCATAGGCGCCGTGGGTCAGGCCCGGATACATGGTCCAGGCCTGGTTGCTCGCCGTGAGCATTTCGTTCAGGCACTGGTTCACCACCAGCGGCAGGCCCTGGCCGCCAAACTCCGGATCGCAGCTCAGTGCCGGCCAGCCACCTTCCACATACTTCGCATAGGCCTCCTTGAAGCCCTTCGGTGTGGTGACGACATGGGTCACCGGGTCGAGCTTGCAGCCTTCCGCGTCGCCCGTGGTGTTGAGCGGCAGGGTCACCTCGGTGGCGAACTTCCCGGCTTCCTCCAGCACCGCGTCGATGGTCGCCCGGTCAATCTCCGCGTGGCGCGGCATGGCCCGGAATTCGTCGGTGACCTTGAACAGTTCGTGCATCACGAACTGCATGTCGCGCAAGGGGGGGGTGTAGCTTGGCATGGCAGTACTCCAGAAAAATGCAAAAAATCAGACAGCCTTGACCGGCTTGGGCACGCCGGATGGGAGACTGACGCGCCCGTAACGCGCCATGATGTGGGCAAAACCCGTATTGGCCCGATCCAGCGAACCGGGGTTGTTCAGAAAGCGCGCTTCGTAGTGCAGCGCCAGAATGAGTCCGTGAATCTCGAATGCCATCTGCGCGGCATCGGCATGCGGGTTCAGGTGCCCTTCTTCCCGGGCCTGCAACACTGCCCGGTGCATGGCCGACAACCAGGTCTTCACCGAACTAGATAAGGCGTCGCGCACGGCGCCTGGCCGGTCATCGAACTCCACGGCGCCACTGATGAAGATACAGCCCGACTGGATTTCCACCGCGACCCGTTTCATCCAGTTGGAAAAAAGTGCCTCCACGCGCGGCAAACCGCGTGGT
>JANNDB010000598.1:0-3890 GCA_031387285.1 Betaproteobacteria bacterium
TGAGATCACCGACTGGGAGAAGCCGATTTATGTGAAGGTCGGTGCGACCCGCACCTTCAACGATGTGAAGCTCGCGGCGATCGCCGGCGCCGACGTGGTGGTGGTCGATGGCATGCAGGGCGGAACCGCGGCAACACAGACGGTGTTCATCGAAAACGTGGGTGTGCCGACGCTGGCCGCGGTGCGCCAGGCGGTCGAAGCGCTCGAAGAACTGAACCTGCGCGGCGTGGTGCAGCTGGTGGTGTCGGGCGGCATCCGCACCGGCGCCGATGTTGCCAAGGCCCTTGCCATGGGCGCGGACGCAGTGTCGATCGGGCAGGGCATGCTGATGGCGCTGGGTTGCAATGGCGAAACCTACAGCCACCAGGGCAAGAACTACTCGGCGGTTGACGACTACGTCAAGCTGGGCACGGCCCCGGGGCAATGCCACCATTGCCATACCGGCAAGTGCCCGGTTGGCGTGACCACGCAGGATGCCGTGCTGGAGCAGCGGCTGGAGCCTGCCGTAGGCGCGCGCCGTGTGCGCAACTACCTCAAGACCATGAACATGGAGCTGACCACCATTGCCCGGGCTTGCGGCAAACAGAATGTGCACCACCTGGAGCGCGAGGACCTGGTGGCGTTGACGGTGGAGGCGGCGGCCATGGCCGGTGTGCCGCTGGCGGGAACCGACTGGATTCCAGGGCGCGGACACGACCGGTCTTGACCCCGGGCCGATTGCCGGCTTTCTCGGGTGACCCGGAGTTGCATGGGGGTTAAGATTGCTGCTCCACCGTTGTCAGGGCAACCCATCACCATGGCAGATAAAGAACCGCAGTCCGAGCTCGCTCCCCGGGACCTGGAGCGCCATATCGGGCAGACCGTGCGCAAGCTGCGCCTGCAGCAGAACCTGACGATTGCCGAGATAGCCCGCAAGGCCAGTATCAGCAGTGGCATGCTCAGCAAGATTGAAAACGGACAGACATCAGCCAGCCTGGATTCGCTGGCCGGCCTGGCCGACGCGCTGGGTACCACGCTGGCCAGTATTTTTGCCGGCTATTCGAGCGACGAAGGCGGGGCCCAGCACGTCAAGGCGGGACAGGGGCCCGAAGTGGTGCGCCGCGGCACCAAGCGTGGCCACACCTACCAGCTGTTGTCGATCGAACGCGGTCCGCGCCGGGTGTTCGAGCCGTTCCTCGTGACCTTGAACGACAAGAGCGAGATTTTCCCCAGCTTCCAGCACCCTGGCATCGAGTTCATCTACATCCTGCAGGGCAAGCTGAGTTACCGCCACGGGAAGAAGAACTACATGCTGAGCGCCGGCGATGCACTGACCTTTCGCGGCAGCGTTCCCCACGGGCCGGAGAAACTGCTCAAGCTGCCGATCAAGATGCTCTCCACCATCATCTATGACGACGAGATGGCACGCCTGGTGATCTGACCGGCCGGCCCCTCGTGGTACGCGGCGGATTCATGAGGCCGCCGCCAGCACCTCGTAACCGTACTGCGCCGCGCTTGCGCACAACGCTTGCCACACATCATCGGCAAAACTGCGCGCCACGTAGAGCGTGAAGTCGCCATCGGCGTGGCGGTGGTACAGCGCGGCCACATTCCCAAACAGGCTCTGGGCGCAGCTGTCCGGGGCAAACACGCTGTGGTGCAAGTCCAGGGGGCATCCGCTGGCAAGCAGATCCAATGCCCTGGGGCCGCGCAGCGTCCAGCCAACGCGTGACGCCGACACATCGAACAAGGCACCTCCGGCCGCATTGAGTTGGGTGCGACTGTCCGAAAACCCTGGCTGCTTGGCCGGATCGGCTGGCGCGTGCGGGCTGAGACTGAACACCAGCCACGACCTGGGCCCGACCCACATCAGGCGGTGTGTCGTGGAGCTGACGACGCAGTGCGGGGCTGGCAGAGTACCGATGCCCCACAGGCTGGCGGCCTGCGCCACGAAGGCCGCGTTGTCCGTTGCACCCTGCAGGTTCCAGACCGTCCCGGTTGCGGCGGGTTGCAGTGCGAGGTGCACTGGCCCGGCGACGCCATAACGTCCGGGTTGGCTCGACCCGATCGCAGCGCTATCAGACACGCAGGCGCTCCCCATCCGGGTCGATGAAACAGGGCGTGCTCACGCGCACCCGGATTTTTGCGTTGGCCAGTGGCGATACGGCCCAGAGCGTCTGGCCATGGCGTTGGCGGCCAGCCGCCAGCAATGCCAGGGCCAGCCAGGCATTCAGATTCGGACTCCAGCACCAGGCGGTGACGTGTCCGAGCATCGCATGGGGCACGGCGGCGTCCGGATTCTCTACCAGCTTGGCGGCCCGCGGCATTTCCGCGCCATCGAGTGCGGTGAGCCCGACCAGCTGCCAGCGGTCCGGTCGCGTCAGGTCGGCGCGGTCCAAAAGCGGTTTGCCGATGCACCACTTGGCTGCGGTGACCAGCTTGCCCATGCCCAGATCATCGGCCGTGGTGGCCATCGGCCTCGGCGCCGACCACGACATGGCCTTTTTCAATCCGCAGCGTGCTCATTGCCTCGGTGCCATAGGGCATGATGCCGAGCGGCTCGCCAGCGGCGATGATCGCCTCCCACATGGCGAGGCCATGGTGGGCTGGCACATGGACTTCGTACGCACTTTCACCGGAGTAGCTCATCCGGAACAGGCGCGCCGGGACGCTGCCGCCAGCGCAGCGCAGCTGGCACTCGGCCACGGCCAGGAATGGAAATGCCGCGTTGTCCAGGTTGATGTCGAGCAGGCCCGCCAGCAGCGTACGGGCCTTGGGCCCGGATACGGCGGCGGCGGCCCATTGTTCGGTGACTGATGTGGCAAACACTTCCAGGTCAGGCCAGTCGTTCTGCAGCAGCAGCTCGATGTTTTGCATCACCTTGACCGCGTTGACGGTGGTGGTGGTCATCAGGTAGTGCTGGTCGGCCAGGCGCGAGGTGGTGCCGTCGTCGAGCACGATGCCGTCTTCGCGCAGCATCAGCCCATAACGGCAACGACCGACCTGCAGGGTGTCCCAGCGGTTGCAGTAGATGCGGTTGAGGAATTCGGCCACATCGCGCCCCTGCAACTCGATCTTGCCGAGCGTGGACACATCCACCACCCCGACCTGCGTGCGCACGTTGAGCGCCTCGCGGTTCGCTGCGTCGAACTCCGATTCGCCTGCACGCGGGTACGAATGCGGCCGGCGCCACAAGCCGCCATTGACCATGCGGGCACCGTGTCGCACATGCCAGGCGTGCATGGCGGTCTGGCGTACTGGCTCGACGTGCAACCCGGTGGCATGTCCTGGGAACACACCCATGGTGACCGGTGTGTACGGTGCGCGAAAGGTGGTGGTACCAACAGCCGGGATCGGTTTGCCAAGCTGCTGCGCCAGCAACGCCAGCCCGACCACGTTGCTGGTCTTGCCCTGGTCGGTGCCCATGCCCAGCGTGGTGTAACGCTTGGTGTGCTCGACCGATTGGTAGCCCTCACGCGCAGCCAGCGCAACGTCGTTGACGGTGACGTCGTTCTGGAAGTCGACGAAACGCTTGGCACGCGGGTTGAGCGCTGCCACCTCCCACAAGGGCAGCAGCGGGCCCGATACGACTGCGTCAGCCGCAGGGGCCTTGGCGTCCGTGGCGCTCGTCAAGCCGGCCCAATGTGACGCTGCCAGACCTTGGGCGTGTCCATCGGCCAATGCTGTGTCCAGGGTGAAGCGTCCCCTTGCCGCTCCCGCCGGGAAAACGCCTGTGACCGTCGAATCCGGCACAAAAGCCGCGAGGCCCGCATCGAAACGCAGCTTGCCACGGGCTTGCGAGAACAGGTGCACGGCGGGGCTCCAGCCACCGGACATGCAGACCAGATCACAGTCGATGCGGCGCTGCCCGCCGCCGCCGCTCGCCGCGATGTCAACGGACTGAACGCGGC
>JANNDB010000151.1:0-4311 GCA_031387285.1 Betaproteobacteria bacterium
CTGCGCTGGAAGCGGCCTTGCGTGATGAAGCCGGCGCGGCCCAACCCGGCGCCGAAGGCGACGGCGCTGCGGCACAGGGCGAACGCGTCAGCTTGCGCCAGCGCGTCGTGCCATTCATGGAAATGGTGCGGCGCAGCCACCGGGCCGGCGTTGCCGTGACCTGGGGCGTCTGATTCAGGCCTTTGCGGCGTAATCGACCGGCAGCGCCGTGGTGTATTTGATCCGCTCCATGGCGAAACTCGAACTCACGTCGGACAACTCGACAACCCGGATCAGGCGTTTGTAGACCGCGTCGTACCCCGCAATGTCGGGCACCACGATGCGCATCAGGTAGTCGACGTCGCCACTCATCCGGTACAACTCGACCACCTCTTCGATATCGCGCACGCCGCTGGCGAATTTCTCCAGCCATGCGGCGTTGTGCTGCGCTGTCTTGATCGCCACAAAAACCGTAACGCCCACGCCCAGCTGGTCCGCATCACATAGCGCAACCCGGCGCAGGATCACGCCCGCAGCTTCGAGCTTCTGGATACGGCGCCAGGCTGGCGTGGGCGTCAGGTGCACGGCGCGGGCCAGCGCCTCCAACGGCATGGCAGCATCCTGTTGCAGCAAACGAAGAATTTCGCGATCCGTCTTATCCAGTTTCATATATTATTAGCAGTTACTTGCACATATTGGCATTGTGAGGCCAAAAAACGCAAGCTGCTTGCGCGGCAGACGCGATAAATTAGCGCCATGGAAAATCTCACACGCGCCTTTACCGAACACCCTGCCGCCGTCGGCGAAACATGGGGTCAACATGCCACGACTGCGTTCGGGTTCGCCCTGAGCCTGCAAGTCGCGGCGCTCGCCGCGCTGGTGCACGCCGTGCTGCCGTTCATGTTTGTGAAGACAGCAAGCCGGATCATCACGCAGTTGTATGGCCGCATGGTTTCGCACCGCGCGCGCAGCACGCCATCCACGCTGAACCAGCGCGCCTGAGCGGCCTGCCCCGGGCCTCAGCGGCCCCACGGGCCAGTCGGGCAACTACGGCAACACGATGCACCGTCGATGACGAGATTGGCGCCCTGCACAAAGCTGGCTTGCGCCGACACCAGGTACACGATCCCCGACGCAATTTCGTCCGCCTTCCCCACGCGCCTTTGCAACGCCAGCCCCTCGATGCGCTGGCGGTGTTGCGGATCGGCCAGCGGGCGCGCGATCATCGGCGTGTCGGTGGCGCCGGGTGATACGGTGTTCACCCGGATGCCCTGCTGAGCCAGCACCCGCGCCGCGTTCTTGGCCAGTGCGATCACGCCGCCCTTGCTGGCCGCATAGGCAGCCGTACCCGACAAATCTCCGCCCCGCATACCGGCAATACTGGCCACTGCGCAGATGGCGCCGCCCGTTGGCATGTGGCGTGCTGCTTCGCGCATGCACAGCCAGGTGCCCACTACATTGACGTCGTGGATGCGCCGGAACTGCTCCACGCCAATTTCCATGAAGGGTGTCGTGTCAACCACCCCGGCGCTGGTGACCAGGGCGTCCAGCCGCCCGAGGAATCGAAGTGCGGCTTCGAACCCGGCCACGACCTCTTCCTCGTTGGCGACGTCACAACATTGTGCGTCGTGGCGCGTCCCGGGACATTCCAGTTCCGCCTGCAAGGCCACGCGCTGGGCGCCATCAAGGTCTATGTCCAGGCCAAAAGTCTGGTAACCGGCGTGCGCCAGGGCCAGCACCGTAGCTGCACCAATACCGCTGGCGGATCCTGTGACGATGCAGGTGGGAGCCGGCGCGGCGTTCACGCCGAAGACTCAGTCTGCAAACTGCTTGGCCGCTTCGATGACCGGCTTGAGCTTGGCGATCTCGGCCGTGACAAAGGCCTTGTGTGCGGCAGGTTCCACGCGGCCGTCGGCGATTACGCTGGCGCCGAGGGCTTCCTGCTTCTTGACGAAATCCTGGTCCTTCAATGCGAGCTTGAGCGCATCGTTGAGCTGCTTGAGCACTGCGGGCGGAGTGCCCTTTGGCGCGTACACGCCGTGCCAGACCGTCAGTTCGAAGCCCTTCAGCCCCATTTCCTGCAACGACGGGTAGTCCTTGAGCAGCTTGTGCTTGGACAGCGGCTTGGCGGTGGTCACGGCGAAGGCCTTGACCCGCCCTGACTCGATTTGCTGCGTGGTGTTGGTGGTCTGGTCGCACATCAGGTCGACCTGACCGCCAAGCAGCGCGTTCATGGCCGGGGCCGTGCCACCATAGGGAATGGTGGTCATGGCTTCGGTCGCCTTGACGGCCGACTGCCACATCAGACTGCACAGGTGCGAGGCCGAGCCCAGACCGGCATGGGCGATGTTGAGTTTGCCGGCATTGGCGCGGATATAGGCTTCGAAATCACGGTAGGTGTTGGCCGGCATCTGTGGCTTGCCGATCAAGGTCATGGGCACCTCGCTGATCATGCCCACAAACTCGAAGTCCTCCAGCGGCTTGTAGGCCAGCTTCTTGTACAGCGCCGGCGCAGAGGCCATGCCGATGTGGTGCAGCAGCAGCGTGTGCCCATCCGGCGCGGCCCGGGCCACCTTGGTGGCACCAATGGTGCCACCGGCACCGGCGGTGTTGTCGACCACGAAATTGCTGCCCGGCAGCGCTTTGCGCATGGCGTCACCAAACTGGCGTGCCGTGAGGTCGGTCGGCCCGCCCGCGGCGAACGGCACGACGAGGGTGATGGGTTTGGTGCCGGGAAAGCCCTGCGCATGGGCAATCAGGGCGCTGGCCGCGGCAACGGCGGCAACAAGCAGTCGCTTCATATCAATGTCTCCAGAATCAGAATGAAGCGAGTCTATAGTCGTGCCCGCCGAGCGCAATATCGGAAACTACGTAGGGTTTCTCACGCCGCTCGCGGCGGCCTGATCCATGTCAAATGCGCTACTTGTAGCTGCGCACGTCGTCAATCACCTTGCCGTCATTGGGCAGGCTGCCCGGCAACACCAGTTCAACCTCGCCGCGCAGCTTGGTCACTTCGCGGATGACCGAACTGATCTTGCCGGCCAGGCCGTCCGGCCCGCCACAGGACGTCTCGACCCGCAGCGTCATCGCATCATTGGCCATCTCGCCAGTAACCACCAGGCGCGCCTTCACCACCTCGGGAAAGCGCCGCGTGATTTCATGGACCTGGGCCGGATGCACGAACATGCCGCGGATCTTGGTGGTCTGGTCAGCCCGGCCCATCCAGCCGCGAATGCGCGTGTTGCTGCGGCCGGTCGGGCAGAGGCCAGGCAACACGGCACTGAGGTCGCCGGTGCCGAAGCGGATCAGCGGATAGACGGGGTTCAGGCTGGTGACAACCAGTTCGCCTACCTCACCCGGCGCTACCGGTTCCCCGGTGCCCGGGCGCACTATCTCCACAATCACACCTTCGTCGAGTACCAGGCCCTCACGCGCGCTCGTCTCGTAGGCGATGAGCCCCAGATCCGCAGTGGCAAAACTCTGGTAGCCCTGGATGCCATGCGCGACAAACCAGTCGCGCAGGCTGGGCGGAAATGCCTCGCCGCCAAACATGGCCTTACGCACACTGGGCAGGGTCACGCCCATCTCGGCGGCTTTTTCGACAATGACTTTCAGAAAACTAGGCGTACCGATATACCCCGCCGGTTGCAATTCGGCCATGGCCTGCACCTGCTGCTCGGTCTGGCCCGTGCCACCGGCAAACACGGTGCAGCCCAGGGCGTGGGCACCCGTCTCCATCATCGAGCCGGCTGGTACAAAGTGGTAGCTGAAGCAGTTGTGGATCAGTTCGCCGCTGCGAAAGCCGGCGGCAAAGATCGCGCGCGCCATGCGCCAATAGTCCGCTGCCCTGCCTTCTGGCTCATAGATGGGCCCCGGGCTGGCGAAGATACGCGGCATCTGGCCGCCAAACCCAATGGCTGCAAAACCGCCGAACACATCTGCGCCGGCGGCGCGCCGGGCCTTCTGTCGCTCGTGCAGTTCACTCTTGCGCGTCACCGGAAGCTGCGCCAGCGTTGCGCGGTCGCGCACTGAGGCTGCGTCCACATCGCGCAATAACTCTGCAAATGCCGGGCTGGCCGTACGGGCATGGGCAACTTGCGTCGGAAGTCGCCCGAACTGCGCCGCCTCGCGCTCCGCGTGGCTGCGCGTCTCCAGCGCGTCGTAGTAATCGGTCATTGCCACCTGCCCTACGCCAGCCAGCGCTTGCGCCGCTTGTAACTCTTGCCGTCCTTGAAGGATTTGCGCTCGCCGCCGCCCACGCCGAGGTAGAACTCCTTGACGTCTTCGTTGTTGGCGAGCTCCGACGCCCGGCCATCCATCACGATGCGGCCG
>JANNDB010000195.1:0-3876 GCA_031387285.1 Betaproteobacteria bacterium
AGCTGGCGGTCAACCTGCCCCGACTCGCCGATACGCTGCAGCAACGCAATGTTGCCCGCGTTCTGGACCAGTCCGGCATGGGTTGCCGCCGTGGACAGCACCAGAAACTGCACCGCAAACTCGACATCCACCATACCGCCCGGGCTGTGCTTCACGTCGAACAGGCCGTCCCGCACGGGGTGCGCCTTGCGCACCCGCTCGCGCATGTTCACGATCTCATCGGCCAGCGCCACAGGGTCGCGCGGCGAGGTGATCACCGATTGCCTGATCTGCTCAAAGCGCGCCTGCAACGCCGGCGCGCCCAGTACACAACGCGCCCGCGTCATTGCCTGGTGTTCCCAGGTCCAGGCAGTGTTGCTGCCCCGCTGTTGCTGGTAGTTGGCGTAAGCGTCAAAACTGGTCACCAGCAAACCTGAGCCGCCGTTGGGCCGCAATGCCGTGTCGATTTCGTACAGATCGCCTTCGCCGGTTTTCACCGTAAGCCAGTTGATCAGCTTGCGCACCAGCGCCCCATAGACCTCCGCGGAACGCTCGTCGTCATCGTCATACACGAAGACGATGTCCAGATCACTTCCGTACCCCAACTCCCTGCCGCCCAGCTTGCCATAAGCAATCACTGCCAATTGGGCGGTTTCGCGGTGCCGGCCCTTGAGGCGGCTCCAGCACCAGCGGGTGGACAGCGCCAGCACGGATTGCGCCAGGGCACTGAGCTCGTCGGCCACGTCCTCGACACTCAGGCGCCCTTCGACGTCGCGTGCCAGCGTACGGAACACTTCCGCGTGATGCGCCCGCCGCAACAGGTTCAACAGCGCCTCGTCATCGTCTTCTCCTGTGACGGCCAATGACGCACGCCGCCGATCCAGTTCGGACTCGAACTCCTCCGCACGAAAACGCTCCGCCAGCATGTCGTTGCTGGCGAGCTCATCTATCACGCCCGGATGGCGCAACAGGTAGCGCGCCGGCCAGCGGGCATTGCCCAGCAGACGCAGCAGGCGCTCGTGCACCGTCGGGCGCTCCAGCAGCAGGGCCAGGTAACTCTCGCGCCGCAGCAGGGGCTCTATCCAGTCAGCCAGTCCGACCGCTTCCAGGTCGGTCGCCGCCCCGCTGCGTACCCAGGCGGCGGTACGTGCCACCAGCTTGACCAGGCGCGCGCGCGACTCATCGCGTAACGCCAGAAAACGTGGTTGCTGGCACCAGGCGGAGACCCGGGCGCCAAATTCGCCAGGCAGGCTGGCCACCAGTTCTTCCATGCTGGAGGGCTGGTCGGCGCTGCCACTGCCCGTGCCACAAGACCTGCACGTGGCACGCTCACCGCCGAGCAGGGAGTCGAATTCCTGTGCGACAACTTCACGGTGCCGGTTCAAGGCATCCAGGAAAGGTTGCGGCGCACCAAAACCCATTGCGCGCGCAAGCCAGGCCAGGTCGTCGTCGGCGCCGGGCAATACATGGGTCTGCTGGTCGTCCAGATACTGGATTCGGTGTTCCACGCGGCGCAGAAAAGTGTAGGCTTCGGCGAGCGCATCCATGGTCTGTGCGGCCATCAGCCCTGCCCGACTCAGACGCGGCAGTGCATCAAGCGTTGCCCGGGTGCGTAGTTCGGGGAACTGGCCCCCACGCACCACCTGCAGCAGCTGCACCGTGAACTCGATTTCGCGAATGCCGCCACGCGACAGCTTGACGTCATTGCTGCGTTCCGGATGACCGGCGCTGCGCCGCGCGGCATGTTCGCGAATCTGCCGGTGCAGGATGCGCAGCGAGTCGAAAACGTTGTAGTCAAGGTAGCGGCGAAACACGAACGGCAGCACCGCCGTGCGCAGGGTCGCGGCACTGCCGTCGACGACGCCGTCCGCCGGCGCGACAACACGACTCTTGAGCCACGCAAAGCGTTCCCACTCGCGACCCTGCACATGGAAATACTCCTCCAGCGCTGCCAGCGAAATCGCCGCCGGGCCCGAGTTGCCGTTGGGCCGCAGCGCCAGGTCGACCCGGAACACGAAGCCGTGCTCCGTGGTGTCGCCGATCAGGCCGAAGATCTGGCGCACCGCCTTGCCAAAATATTCCTGATTGGACAGGCGACCGCGCCCATCCGTATTGCCGGTGGTTTCGCCATCGTGGTCGTACACGTAGATGAGGTCGATATCGCTGGACACGTTGAGTTCACGCGCGCCGCATTTGCCCATGCCAACAATCCACAGCCGCGCGCGTTGCCCGTTGCCGGAAACGGGCACGCCGTGCGTCGCGCCCAGTACCTCCTGCACCTGCGTCCAGGCGCGGTCGAGCGCAAAACCCGCCAGCGCCGTCATGCCCAGCGTGACGTCCTGCATCGGCTGGTCGTGGTCGCAGTCGAGGACCAGCAGGCGCTCCAGCACCAGTTGGCGCAGGATGCGCAGCGCCGCCCCAAGGTCATGCCCGCGGGCCATCAGGGCATCCAGCGTAGAGGCGCAATGTGTCCGCGTTGGAACGCCCGGCGCCAGCAGATGCAGTTCGGATGCGTATCGACGGCGCACGCGTTGTGCATATCGCGGAAAGGCCGACAGGCGATCAGCGCCGCTGGCGGAGGCAGGCGCCTGGCCCGGCGCCTCCTGCTCTGCGACGTGGTCCAAGGGCGACGCAACGATGCGGGTCATAATTCCTGACACCTATCGTGCTCCCCCAATGGATGATCTGAGCCCCGCACCGTCCGCGCTGTTGAAAGCCAGTGCTGCAGTCGCGCGTTGGTCGCTGATGGCCTTACTTGCGGCATGGTTCCTGGTGGCGATGTCCTGGGGCGTCTTGCATCTGGTCATTGTGCCGCGAATCGGCGAGCTGCGTCCGTTTCTCGAGCGCTTCGCCTCGCAGGCTATCGGGGTGCCGGTGCGGGTCGAATCCATCAACGCGTACTCCACCGGAATGATTCCGGCATTCGAGCTGACCAATATCAGCCTGTTCGACCCACAGGGACGCGAAGCCCTGCGGCTGCCCCGGGTCCTGCTCTCGCTCTCGCCCCAGTCACTGCTGTCGTTGCAATTCGACCAGTTGTATATCGATACGCCTACCTTGAACATCCGGCGCTCGGCGCAGGGCCGGATATTCGTTGCCGGCCTGGATTTTTCCGGCAACGATTCGTCGGATGGCAGTGCGCTGGACCACGTGTTCTCCCAGCCGGAATTCGTGATTCGACATGGTGCCGTGTTGTGGACCGATGAGCAGCGCGGCGCGCCGACCATATCCCTGCGCGATGTGGATCTGGTGCTGCGCAACAGCGGACGGCGTCATGATGCGCGGCTTGACGCGACACCGCCCGTTGAGTGGGGTGAGCGGTTTGGTCTGACCGCGCGCTTCGAGCAGCCATTCCTGTCCATGAAGAACGGGCGCTGGCGCGAGTGGAGCGGGCAGGCTTTTGCCTCCTTTTCCCATGTCGAGGTGGCGCAGCTCAAGCGCCATGCGGACATCGGGATCGACCTGCAGCAGGGGCGCGGGGCCCTGCGTGCCTGGGTCGATGTAAAACGCGCGCAGCTGACGTCGGCCACCGCAGATGTGGCGCTGGCTGACGTGTCGCTACGCGTTCAGCCGGGCCTGCCGGCGCTTGAGCTGTCCACCCTCACAGGGCGGTTGTCGGGCAAGTTCCTGCCAGGCAGCCTGGAATTCGCCACAGAAGGGCTTGCATTTCAGACCGCGCAGGGCCTGCGCTGGCCTGGCGGCAATATTCGCGTGCTGCACGCTGCCGGCGACGCGACCCGGCCGGCGCATGGCGAGCTGGTGGCGGATCGCCTCGATCTGGCGGCGTTGGGCCAGATCGCGACCCGGTTGCCGCTGGGCGCGACTGCACTGGAAGCGATGACCAGGCACGACCCGCGGGGCCTGGTCGAACGCGTTTCGGCCAAGTGGGTGGGCACG
>JANNDB010000196.1:0-5058 GCA_031387285.1 Betaproteobacteria bacterium
CGATATCTTCGGAATAGCGCAGCGGTTCATTGAACAGCAGCTTGTTGATGGCGGTGCCGCCGCGGAATGCGATCTTGCCTTTCAGCGCCGGCGCGTTGAACAGGTCGCACAACGCGCGGCAGATGATGAGGTCCTGTTCGATCTGCCGCGCGTCGGGCCAAGGTGCCTGCGCGCTCCACGCCTGGATGTATGCGTTGGGAATCAAAAGTCGAGCTCCACGGGTTCATTGATCACGAGCTTCCACTTGGCGTCCCTTTCGTGAAGCTCGGCGAGCGACGCAATCAGAGGCTTGACGGAAGGGTCGAGCAACACCGCTGTCTTGGCCTTCTTGACAAAAGGTTCCAGCGCGATGGCCTGGCGCGTATGACCTGCCTGTTCCAGCAGATAGCCGAGCCGACGCACGGAGGAGTTTTCATAGCTGGCTGCGGCCTTTGCGAGCGTGCGCGGGTTAGCCTTGGCGCCGATATCCTTGGCGATCTGCGCCACGCCGTTGATGCCGGCGGCCTTGTGAAAGTAACGCGCGCAGTCCAGCAGCGTCAGCTCGACACCGGCCACCTTGGCGAAGCCGGCATCACTCTTCATCTGATCGAGCTGGGCCGGCTGGTTGATCTGCGCGAAAGCTTTCGGCGACTGGTACAGGAACTGGAGGCGGTGACGGCCGATTTCGAAATCACGCAACTGCCTGGGCACGACTACCTGGAATACCATGGCAGCCTGGTGTGACGAGCCGTGAAAGGCCGCTGCCCGCAGCAGCGAGATGCGGTAGTCGAGCCCTTGATGTTTCATCAGCGGATCGATCCAGCGCACGGGATCGGGCGCACCGGCCATTTGATCCTCGGGGCGCAGGATCAGATAGAAGCCGTGGCGGGGATTTGCCAGCCCACGTTTCTTCACCAGCCGGGTGAGGGTGGCAGCCAGGGCTTCGGGCTTCAGGCCGAGCGCGGCCGACGCCTCTTCACGGGAGAAGTAGGCGCGACCGTGGACAAGTCGGTCATTGAGGAATTGCTCAACTGATGGCATTCCCGGATCATATGCAAAACTTGACAAAGAAACAATGTTTTTGCGTATGACTTGGGGAACGTCAAGGCTGCTGATCGCCGCTGTCGCGCGGAGACGCCGGCGGTTCGCAGCGCCCAGCACGCGACATGCCCCACTGCCGAGCTGTCAAATATCCAGTAGTCTCCGAGCTGTTGGCGCCGATGCGAATTTGACCCATGCGCCGACGTTTGACTGACCTGGCGTCACAGGCCGCAACCCCACAGCCAGCAACGATTCCACCGGCAACGCGCTGGGTCACTTGAAGTCGGCGACAACAGCCCAGGTGCTTTTTTCTTGTCCGGCGGTCTCTTCCGCAAGACTCACAAGGCGACCATGCCACAACTTCAACCCGGTCCACTCATGAACAACACTACCACCTCCATGGGCCCTTCCATCGGCACGCCGGAGGCTGACACTGCTTAGCGCGCCTGCACGGCGCAGGCAAAGGCCGAGAACCTGGTTCAGGTTGCCGCTTTGTCTGATGGCGTCGATCAAGCGCACGTTGCCGAGCACATCCGGGGGCTGGTCGCGCTGACCATGGCGCATCTGTCAGTGGATGCGTCCACCGCCACTGTGGGCAATGCCGAACACTGGCAAGGTTGGGCTCTGGGGGTTGCTGATGGGATTGAGCGAGGGGTGCCTGCGGTGGTCTGAGCGAAACCGCAACGGCATACAGCGCTTGGGCTACATTGGCTTGAGTTCTCACCTCGACGAGGTGGACTGACTTCAAAGGGAGTTTGAAATGATGCACTTCGGATACAACGGTCTCATCGGCTTGCTGGTGCTCGCTGGCGACGTCTGGGCCATCATCAACATCTTCCAGAGTTCCGTATCCAACGAGAAGAAGCTGATCTGGATCGTTGCAGTCGTGTTGCTGCCCCTGCTCGGGCTCGTTCTTTGGTTCTTCCTCGGGCCACGGGGCGGCAAGTCAGGTTGACGGTGACTGCGTCACCAGCACGAACTTCACCGGGGTGGTCAAGGCTGGCGACTTGCTCCTTGTCGGGCTGTGCTCGGAATGCCGCCGGGATGTGGCGAGGTTGATTGAGATGGGTTGAATGGCCCGCCGAACCGCAGCAAATCCATAGGGGCAAAGAGCCAGCGGTAGCGACTCGAAGTTGCATTTGTAATGCATAAATTGACTTTCACAGTCATTCCACAACGCAATGCACGCATGAAGGCGACCGAGACCACAACAAGGCATTGTTGGCGCAAACAAAGGTGGATGGGTACAGGGGTGGGTACGGCCAGCTCACCGCGTTCGTTCGCGCCTGGCGCGGCTTCAAGCAGCCGCAAGGATCCGGAACTCGGTCGCCGTCACGACCGGCCGCACGTGGGACTTTTCACGCTGGAGGTCCACCAGTCCGTAGCGCGACATCGTCTTCAAGGTGCGCGACAGATTACCCGGTTGTCGTCCCGTTGCCTTGGCCAACACCGCCATCGAATCGGGGTTGGTCTCCCGGATCACCTTCAGCAGGGCGCGGTTTTGGTCGCTCAGCACTTCGGCCACCGACTTCATGGAGGTGAACCAAATCTTGGGCTCACCCGGTTTGGGCTTGTAATCACCCTTGGCAATGGCGATAGCCCGCGCCCGGATTTGCTCTTGGGGCATGACACCGATGACGATGGTTTTCATTGCTGTGCTTCCTTGATAACGCGATCCGCCTCTGCGAAGAAGTCCTCCAAAAGCCGATGTGCCGTTTCGAACGCGTAGGGCACGCCCTTGTCGCTCGAGGTCCGGTGACGATGGTCGTACGGCAAGCGCTGCCCGGCGAACTTGAACTTCTTCAGCGGCTTCACCGCATGTGCGTTGTCGTAACCCAGAACTCGGGTGCCATACTTGTCGTGCAGCGTCAGGCTGTACCTGACGCCATGCAACAGATGTTCCGAGACGGGAACCCGTCGAGCCTCGATCTTCATCCAGTAACCGCCCTCTTGCTCCAGAATACTGCCGTCCAGATCAAGGAGCGTTTCGAGGCCGATATCTGGACCATTCATGCGTCTCGGACTATATCATTCGATGATAACTTACGGACAAGCCCCGCTGTCCAATATCCAGTAGTCACCGGGTTGCAATTCGCACCGATACCTGGCCAGACTTGCTGAAATCCGCTACGAATATTAGACAGTTCAAGGCCGAAAATGAGCAGCGATGCGGCTTCCCGGCCTGATCGTCCCGCCGCCTGTCAGTCCGTAGGTCCCTGGTTCGAGCCCAGGTCGAGAAGCCAAAATACCGCAGACGAATTAAGCCCTTACGAGAAATCGTCGGGGCTTTTTTCTTGTCCGCCAGTTTCTCGTTCAAGGCGCTCATTTCTGCATTGGTTCGGTTGGGGCTGGCGGCGGCTGCAGCAGTCAACGTCACACGTGCGAATCGCCGACGGCATATTTAGCGAACAGCGATGCGCTCGAAGTGTCACTTGACATTGCATCGTCGTGAAAGTTCAATGGCGGGGCGCCAAGTTCTGGCAGTGAGGTGCAGCATGATCACCAAGGAAGAGGCGAGACGCCGCGTCGCAGCGCGAGAATGCTACAAGACACGCGATGGAGACGAAATCATCATCATCGATGAGTTCACCATTGAGAAGCCTTGGGGATGGGTCTTCTTCTACAACTCGCGAAAGGCTTGGGAAACGCAGGATCCCAAATATGGACTCTCTGGCAACGCCCCTTACCTTGTCGAGCGAGAGACAGGAAAGCTGATGCAATCAGGCACTTCCTTTCCGCCTGAAACCTATATCGACAACTATGAAAATAACGGCGACCCCCACGTCCATTCTCCCCCCACCGCCAGAAGATGACAATGAAGACAGAAGGACAGCACAGCAAAATTGCAGGGCGGGTCGACAAACGCCTCATGTCCGAAGGACGCGCTTCGCCCACGATCCGAGGACGCATACCCAAGACCCGTCATACCTGTCCGCGGTCTTTCGCATCAGGCGGAACCACGCCATCCGCCACGGCGTGGTGCGCCCGGTGTTCACGGTTCGCGACATACAGCGTGGACGCGAAAATAATGAAGGCTCCCAGCCACACCCAGCTGTCCGGAACCTCGCCGAAGAAGGCATAGGCCAGCAGGGCAATACACGGCAGCCGGGCAAACTCCAGTGGCAGGATGGCCGAGGCATCGGCCAGCGCGAATGCGCGCGTGAAGCAAAGCCAGCCAGCCGTTCCCAGCAGCCCCAGGCTGACCAGCATGAGCATGGCGTGCCCGTTTGGCCATTTCCACACCAGCAACGCAGGCACCAGGGTCAGGAGCGAGACAAAAAGGCTTTGGTAAAACACGATCATGGTGGTCCGTTCAGTGTCGGACAGACGCTTCACCAACACGGTCACGCCGGCAAACAGCACGGTCGATGCCAGGACAAGGCCCGGACCCATACCCAGCGGCACACTCCCGGGACGCAACACGATCAGTACACCAATGAATCCGATGCCGATGGCGAACCAGCGGCTGGCGTGCACGCGCTCACCCAGGAACAACGCCGCCCCGATGGTGCCAAACAGCGGCGTCGCGAATGTCAATGCGGCGGAATCATTCAGCGGCATGCGCGACAGACCGAAGAAGAACGCCAGCATCGACAGCATGTGCAGTATTCCCGAGGCGCCCAAAAGCTTCATTGCACGCGGCTGCGGAAACGCGCGGGTTCGCCACAGGACCAGCGCCGCCACGCTGACGAAGCCGAACAGGCAACGGAAAAATGCAATCTGGAAAGGATGAATGCCACTGTCGGCGAGCAGCCGAATCAGGGTGTTTTGCACGGCAGTCATGCCGGTTGCGGCCAGCATCAACACAATGGCGAGTTGACCAGGGCGAAGGCGGGTCTTGGGCATCGGTTTTGGAAGCGGCAAACCAGTGTCGCACAGGCCCGCAAAGGGTCACCAAGGCCACCGGCAGCCGAGATTCGACTGCCAACCCACGATCACTTGCTCGATCCGATGCCGCACACAATACAAAAGGCCCGCGGTCGATGTCGACCGTCGGGCCCAAGGATCTCACCCCCAACCGGGTCAGGCTTGCGCAGG
>JANNDB010000219.1:0-1777 GCA_031387285.1 Betaproteobacteria bacterium
TATCGAATGCTCGCCGCCCGAGATGAGCAGGCTGCGCCGGTAGTTGGATTCCACCATATAGCCCAGCACCAGGCCCAGCACCAGTGGCAACACCGGAATGCGCAGCAGACGCATACCGTAGCCCAGTACGCCAATGCCCAGCGCCATGGCAACGTCAAACACGCTTTGGTGCAATGCATACACGCCGGTCATGACCAGCGCCAGAATACCGGCGATCAGATAGGGCTTGGGCCGGTTCACCAGCCAGATGCAGGGGTTCAGGATCACCAGGCCGATCAGCACCATGGCGATGTTGGCGATCAACAGGCCGCCGTACAGGCCGTACACCACCTCGGGTGCTTTTGTGAACAGCATCGGGCCAGGCTGCAGGCCGTGGATCAGAAAGCCGCCCATCAGGATTGCGGCTGAGTTGGAGCCGGGAATGCCCAGGCTCAGCAATGGCACCAATGCCGTGGCGGTGACCACGTTGTTGGCGGCCTCGGGCGCGGCCACACCCTCGGGTGAACCGTGGCCATACTCCTCGGGGTATTTCGACCAGCGCTTGCTCTCCGAATAGGCCATGAACGCCGCCACCGTGCCGCCCGCGCCGGGGGTCACCCCCTCGATCGTGCCTACCACAGCACCAATGGCCTGCGGCCGGAAAAGGCGTTTCCACATCGTCCAGTCGGGCAGCTTCAGGCGCGAGGTCGCCTTGTCTGCCTTGGCCCACACGGACTCGCCAATTTGCACCAGCATCTCGGTCACGGCAAACAGGCCGACCATCACGATGATGGGCTTCACACCATCCAGCAGGTCTGCCGATTGAAAGGTCAGGCGTGACACGCCCGAGACCGGGTCACTGCCGATGAAGGCGATCATCAAGCCAAGGCACGCCGCGATCAGGCCCTTGAGCAGCGACCCACCCGACAGGCCGGCAATCACCGACAAGCCCAGAATACCCAGGGAAAAGTAGGCCGCCGGAGTAAACGCCAGCGCCACCTTGGCCAGGCTTTCGGTGGCCAGCACCAGCACCACCAAGCCGAACAGCCCCCCCACCAGGCCCGATACCAGGGAAATGCCCAGCGCCTCTCCCGCCTTGCCCTGCCGGGCCATCTCGAAACCATCGATGACGGTGGCCGACGCCGAGTTGGTACCCGGCGTTCGGATCAGGATAGCCGGAATGGAGCCACCGTACTCGGCACCCACATACACGCTGGCCAGCAGCACCAAAGCGACGGTGGGCGGCAGGCCAACCGTGAACGGCAACAGCAGCGCCATCGCTATGGAGGGGGAAATGCCCGGCAACGCACCACCCAGAATGCCCCATAACACCCCTGCAAAAGCCGCTGCAACTACCCACACCGAGGCCAGGTTACCCAGCGAATGCCATAAAGCGTCCATGGGTCAGCCGGAAAAAAGTGCTGGCCAGAAACCCGCCGGCATACGCACCCGGAGCGCGATGTCAAACAGCAGCCAAAGCAGTGGCCCGGTCAACAGGGCGAAGCCCAGCAGCACCGCGCGCTCCCGTCCCCCGGCAAGCCAGGCCACGGACGCCGCCAGCAGGCCGATCGACATGATGTAGCCCAGCCACGGAAGAATCCACAGGTAGACCGTCAGGATCAGCAGCAATCCGCCTGCCAGACCATGGGCGCGCATGCGTGGGCCGGCGGTTTGCGGCAATGGTGTTGCGCTGTCGGCCGGGTTCGCGGAGCGCGCCGGGGCTGCCGGCCGCAAGGCCTTGATCAACAACGCCGTCGAGGCCAGCGCCATCAACGCACCCACAGCCACCGGAACACCC
>JANNDB010000233.1:0-4244 GCA_031387285.1 Betaproteobacteria bacterium
GTTGCTGACGAGTCTGGTCCTGCTGCCGGCCGCGGCCACTGCGCAGTCGCCGCAGTCCTACGCGCAGTTGGTGAATCTGCTCACGGTTGTTGCCGCCTGTGGCGATCTCGCTTGCATTGGGCAGCACCTGCTCCATGCAATTGGCCACCATCGCCAGAGTCGTTTCGCCCACAGTGGCGGCGCCGCCCGCCAACACAACAGCAGTAGCCCCCGTCGCCGGTGGTTCAACCGGTTCCGACAAGCTCTGTCCCTTGGCAGACTTGGAAATGGAACTGAGCCACAGCCGGTGCCGGGTGCACCAGCTGCGGGCCAGCCGAATCGCATCCTGTGGTTTGCCGGATTTGAGCTCGAACTCAAGCTCACACAGTTGCGCATGGCGCTCGCCGGCCGATACGCGCCCCTGATCGAAGGCGATCTCCACCATGCTGCTGCCCGCCTTGACCTCCAGCACCTGCCTTTGCACGTCGGTTTCGAACACCAGTGAAAGCGCCGGAAACGCGTCTCCTTCCTGCAGGCCGAGCGCCTCGCGCAGCCTTGGCTCCAGCGGAGTTCCCGCATGCCGCGAAAGATCCACTGCCGGAGTCGATCCCGCGGCCGCGCGCGGCAGGTCGACGTTGTGTTCCAGCCTTTCCAGGCTGTTGCCCGACGACGCCTTCGCGGTCTGTACCCAGCGCCTGCCCTCCTTGCGCACCCGTACAACCACCTTGTATCCCGCCAGGGCGCGCTTGTCCGTGTCGAAGTACCTTGCCTGCAAGCGCTTGCGGCGAACGTTGCCGAAAGCCAGGGCCACACCCTCGCGATGTTCGGCAGGCACTTCCAGTTTCAGCTCGAATTCCGTCATGGACAACCTCGCTTGGAACCGCAGACGCGCACCACGGTCCTGGTTTGCACTGGCGTGATGATAGGCAGATGAAAGCCATGTTGGTTTGTCACAGAACTGTCATGGGGCGGCTGCGCGCTTCGTCACCGTCGGCGCCGGGGTTGGGGTCGGCCAGCCAGGTCTGTCCCATCTCCTCGATCAGCACGCCTTGGCGCCTGAGCATCTTCATCAGCCGAGCGCTGACTGTCTGCAGCAGCGCGTTCAGTTCGTCTTCAATTGGCGCACCGGCTTCGACGAATACCGGCACGCTAACGGCACCGCGCCGGTACACACCGTCCAGCACCAGCCAATGCAGATGTATGTTGAGGTTGGCGGCGGCTACGAAGCGCTGGATCAGGGTGACGGCGCCGCCGTGGCCCGCTTCGCCTTTGAGTCCAACGCCATCCAGCAGATGGCCCGTGACCACGCGCTGCACGACCTGCAGCACCGGCGTGACAAGCTCGGGCTGCGCGGCCAGCAGCAAACGCACCGGGATGGGCAGCGAGAGCACCCACTGACGCACTGGCACATGCGCCGATGATGTGATCCGCCAGGTGGGCGGCGGTCTGCGACATGCGCCGGGCACCGCATGACAGGCAGAACCCGCGGCACTTGCAACTGAAGGCCAGCAGCTTGTCGTGGCCGCACCCGGCGTTATGACGCCGAGCACCTTCGCCACATCCTGGTGTTACCGGTGATCGCCTACCTGGCCGCGGGCGCTTCATGCTTCGTCCGATCTGCCCGAACTCCTGAGTGGGTTCAAGCCTCCTCGGACATTCCGCGTTACATCCTAATTGCCCTTGAAGCGGCGGTCGGTTCGCTGCTGTACACACGCCCCAAAGAGTCCACTTGACCGTATCAGAGACTCCTCATTTTGCTCGATCCCTGTGCACGGGAACGAGCAGGCAAAACCATGACGACGCGCCTGGGTTGTATTGCTGCCTTTCATGCGCCAAGTCAATGCGCATTTTCTACATCAGTCGTTCAATCAGCAAAAGAACATCCTCAGCCAGCGGAGCGATGACTTTGGATTTTCTTCAACCAAGGAGGTTTCAACTATGGAAAACACAACGCTCTCGGCAATTGCGGTCGCCGTTTCACTGGCTTTTGCGCCAGCCACCGGTTCCGCCGCGGTCATAGGTTTCCTCGGCAATTTCGATGTGATCAACGATACCGGCACCACCGCACACGGTTTCGAGATTGACCTCGAAGGCCTGCACAGTACGGACATCACCGACACTTTTGGAGGTCCGGGCCGCGGATTTCCGACCGGTCGCGGCTTTGGCGCAGGAAGCGTCGAGCGGTACGGATCGCCCACCATCACCAGCTACACCAACGGCGCGGTATTCGGCACCAAAGTGGTCTACCAGGGGCTTTTCAATGGCTCCGCCTGGGATTACGGCACACCGAGCGGCTCCTTTGTCACACCGGGTGACAACTGCTGGTCGGGCGGCGGTGTGGGCTACAACGCCTCCACCCCGTGTGACCACTTTGGCGTCGGCACAAGCAAGACCGCGACCAAGACAACCTATAGCTGGCTGACCGAGACGGCACCCAATTCCGGGGTGCTGAACAACGGGGTCGTGAACCTGCCTGCACCCGCCTGGCAAGTGATTCCCGCGGCCCCGGCACCTGGCCAGCCACCTGCCCCGCCCGTCGTCGGCGTTGTGGTTCTGGCACCTGCACCCATCCAACCGATCAATGAGCCTGAACCGCAGTGGGGTACCGCCATCTGGGTCAAGGTATTTACCACAGAGCTTGACAACGCGCCACGACTGGAGGATCTGATCGGAGGCAATGCGATTCTTGCCAATCTGAGAACCGAAACCGAGTGGCAACTACTGCAAAAAGACCCGGGGGATCCACTCTCCGGAATCCTTGAAAGCGGGTACGGACCGCCCGTTGGGCCAAACGCAGCTTCAATACTTCGCCGCTACGAGTTCTACAAGTTTGGAGGAGACTACGACGCCATTGACAACCATGCCATCCTGGCTGGCAATGACTCCCACCCGGGCCTCGGTGACGTTGGGAACTACTTGGGCGCACAGAACGGTGCGGTCAATCTCGCCGCCGCGGTTCCGGAGCCCGAGACTTACACCCTCATGCTCGCCGGTATCGGCCTGCTCTTCGGCAGCGCGCGTCTCCGTCGGCGGGCGCCGGGCTGAGAGATTCTCGGTACCCAGCCGCCCTCAGTCTCCTGGCCGGAGTGGGGCGGCGTCGGTCACACATTGGACGCCGGATGCGGGAACGCCTGGCGCTTCCTCATTCAACCAGGGCTTCAACCGCAAGGGCCTGATCGCCGAGGACAAGACGACGCGCGAGCAGGCGTTCGAAGTGCCGCGCGCCTTCTATGCGGGCACGCCCTGAATCGGATCCGACGGGCGCACGACGTCACTGCCCCTGGCCCAGCGCAAAGCCGCGCTCGCCATCGAACAGGCACAGGTTCTCGGTCTTGATGACGTCGACCCGGCCTCGCGTCAAGCTGGACAACAGGTCGATGATGTCCTGATGGCTGACGCTGGCGTCCTCCGTTGCCGCAACAAAGCGGCAACGCCAGTGATCGGTGCAGAACGTCTCGGGGAACCCGTGCGGCCAAACCTTGACGCCGCGGTTGGTGATCATCTGCAGCTTGAGCACATCGGTCGCCAACGTGCTCAACCGCCCTGCCAGGAACTCGGGAGTGCTGACCGCACAGTGCACAAAAACATCCACGCCCACCATTTGCTTGCGTGCCGGCGGCTTGCGAACATACAGCGGTGCCGCGGTGCCCGTTGGCAGCGCCGGGTTCACATACTGCACCGGCGCAAAGTGTTGCGGCACCTTGCCAAGGCGCTCTACGACTGCCTGCGCGAAGGCGCGGGTACCAACCAGGCAGGTGGTGCGCTCCCCCTGCAGGTCCACGGTGTGAACGCCATCTTCAATCGTGCGCAGCCAGGCGTTATGGATCTTCTGCGCCACTGTCGCCTGGCGAACATGGACCAGCATCATGACCGCCGCCAGCAACAAGCCACTGGGGTTGGCCTTGTCCTGCCCGGCGATGTCCGGGGCACTGCCGTGGATGGCCTCGAACATCGCCACATGCTCACCCACGTTGGCGCTGCCAGCCAGCCCGACGCTGCCGGTGATCTCTGCCGCGATGTCGCTGATGATGTCGCCGTACAGGTTGGGCGTGACGATCACGTCAAACCGCTCCGGATGCGTGGCCAGCCTCGCGGCACCGATATCAATGATGAAGCGGTCCTGCACAATGTCCGGGTAGGCGGCGCCGATCTCCTGGAACACCGTGGACCTGCAGGGGGAGCGCACCACCTGCCTGGTTGGTACCCGCGCCTTCGCGCAGGCAGTCGTAGAGCGCCTTGGCAAGGTGCCGCAACACTTTGCGCCG
>JANNDB010000242.1:0-6287 GCA_031387285.1 Betaproteobacteria bacterium
CACCGCCAGTCCGTAGCCGGGAACGATCACCACGGTCTCGGCATTGCCCAGCACAAAAGCTGCATCGTCGGCGCTCCCGCTCTTGACGCTGCGCTGGACAGCACCGCCTGCCGCCGCCGTGGTGGCATCGGTGCCGAAGCCGCCGCCAATGACGTTGAAGAACGAGCGGTTCATCGCCTTGCACATGATGTAGCTCAGGATGGCGCCCGAGGAGCCGACCAGGCTGCCGGCGACGATCAGCATCGCATTGTTCAGGCTGAAGCCGATGCCCGCCGCGGCCCAGCCCGAGTAGCTGTTGAGCATGGACACCACCACCGGCATGTCGGCGCCGCCGATGGGAATGATCAGGGTCACACCCAGCACGAAGGCCAGCACCAGCATCGCAAAGAACAAGGTGTTGCCAGTGGCGCTGTCGGGGCTGAGCATGAACGCCAGGCCCAGGCCAACCGTTCCCAGTCCCAAGGCCAGGTTGAGTTTGTGCTGTCCGGCAAACTGCACCGGTGCGCCCTGGAACAGCCGGAACTTGTAGGTCCCGCTGAGTTTGCCGAAGGCGATCACCGAGCCGCTGAATGTGATGGCGCCGATTGCCGCGCCCAGGAACAACTCCAGGCGGTTGCCTGCAGGAATGGGTGCGCCCTTTGCCAGTTCGCGCAGCAGCGCGGCGGGCTCGACGACGGCCGCCACGGCGATGAACACCGCCGCCAGGCCGATCATGCTGTGGAAGAAGGCCACCAGTTCGGGCATCTTGGTCATTTCCACAGTTTTGGCGCGGTAGGCCCCGTAGGCGCCGCCGGCCACCAGACCCACCAGCACCCAGCCGATCCCTGTCAGGTTGCCGTGGGCCAGCGTGACGATCAGGGCCGCAGTGGTGACCACGGCAATCGCCATGCCAACCATGCCGAACAGGTTGCCGCGGATCGAGCTGGTCGGGTGCGACAGGCCCTTGAGAGCCTGTATGAAGCAGACCGAGGCGACCAGGTACAGGAGGGTGACCAGGCTCATGCTCATTTGGCGTCACCTCCGTGCGCGGCCGGCGCTTTCTTCTCCTTCTTCTTGAACATCTCGAGCATGCGCCGCGTGACCAGGAAACCGCCAAAGATGTTGACCGCTGCCAATGCCACCGCCAGCACCCCCATGGTCTTGCCCAGCGTGGTCTCGGTCATGGCCGCAGCCAGCATGGCCCCGACGATGACGATTGCCGAGATGGCGTTGGTCACCGCCATCAACGGCGTGTGCAGCGCGGGCGTGACGGTCCACACCACGTGGTAACCCACGTAGATGGCCAGCACGAAGATGATCAGGTTGGTGACGGTGGGAGAAACAATGTCCACGGGATGCTCCTGTTGTGCGTTCGATTGCGCCGTTGCTATTTGCGTTTGACTTCGCCGCCCTGGCTCATCAGGCACGCCGCCACGATGTCGTCGTTCATGTCCACATGCAGCGCGCCGTCCTTGTTGATGACGAGCTTGAGGAAATCCAGCACGTTGCGCGCGTACAGCGACGAAGCATCCGCGGCCACCAGTGCCGGCAGGTTGGTTTCACCGATGATGGTCACGCCGTGCGCCACCACCGTCTTGTCGGCTTGCGACAGCGGGCAGTTGCCACCACCATTGGGACCCTTGCCCGCAGCAATGTCGACGATCACCGAGCCCGGCTTCATGCTTCGCACCATTTCCTCGGTGATCAGGGTCGGCGCGGCGCGTCCCGGAATGAGGGCGGTCGAAATGACAATATCCGCCAGCGCCACCCGTTTCGCCACCTCGGCCTTTTGCCGGTCCAGCCAGCTCTGTGGCATGGATTTGGCATAACCGCCGACGCCCACAGCGGCTTCCTTTTCTTCCGGTGTGTCGTACGACACGTCGATGAATTTCCCGCCCAGCGACTCCACCTGCTCCTTCACGCTGGGGCGCACATCGGACGCCTCGATCACCGCGCCCAGTCGCTTGGCCGTGGCAATCGCCTGCAGCCCTGCGACCCCCACTCCCAGGATCACGACGCGCGCCGCCTTGACGGTTCCTGCAGCCGTCATGAGCATGGGCAGGAAACGCTGATAACGGTCGGCCGCCACCATCACCGCCTTGTAGCCGGCGATGTTGGCCTGGGACGACAGCACGTCCATGCTCTGCGCGCGGGTGGTGCGGGGAGCCGCCTCCAGCGCAAAGGCTGTCAGCCCGGCTTGCGCAAGTTGCTGCAGGCCGGCGGCGTCAAACGGGTTGAGCATTCCAACCAGGAACGCACCGGAGCGCATCCCGCCCAACTCGTCCGCATTCGGGGCGCGTACCTTGAGCACCAATTCACAGCCCAGGGCATCGGCCGCACTGCCGATTTCGGCACCAGCTGCCTCGTAGGCCGCATCGGTCACGCTGGCACGGATGCCGGCGCCTGACTGGACACGCAGGGTGTGCCCCTGGGCCTTGAGTTTCTTGGCCGTCTCCGGCGTGATGGCGACACGTGTTTCGCCAGCGCCGGTTTCGGTGGGAATGCCAATCAGCATGGAGCTGCTCCTCTTGTTGTGCAGGGCGAAAGAGATCTGGGTGGAAGCTTACCGCAGATTGTGCGGCGTTCCAGTGCGGATAATGCCGCATGCACAGCCGATGGAAACCCAACGCGACGGTGGCCGCCGTGGTGGAGCGTGACGGCAAGTTTCTGCTGGTGGAAGAGCACACCGCAAACGGTTTGCGCCTGAACAACCCGGCCGGTCACCTGGACCCCGACGAGTCCCTGGCGGACGCCTGTGCCCGTGAGACCTGCGAGGAGACCGCTTACCGCTTCCGGCCCACGGCGCTGGTTGGCGTGTACCTGACCCGGGTCGCGCAGGAGTCGCCCGCGCTGGGCAAACCCGCTGCCACTACCTACCTGCGCTTTGCCTTTTGTGGCGAACTCGGCGAGTTCCTGCCCGGCCAGCGGCTCGACCACGGCATAGTGCGCACCTTGTGGATGGACATCCACGAACTGCGCGCGAGCGTGGCCGTGCACCGCACACCGGCGCTGCTGCGCTGCGTGGAAGACTACCTGGCCGGAGCGCGTTATCCGATGGACATGCTGCACACCGACATCCCGCCGGCTGTGCCATGAGGCGCGGTCGATGTGGGCGATTCTGCGGGGTGTTGCAGTACCGTCAGGGGCTGGGTTTCCTGCGAAGCGCAATAGTGACTGCTGTCGGCGCGCGAGGCTGCAAAATCGGGGGTGACGCCAGCCTTTGCCCGGGACACGCGCAGAAGGCGGCTTCTGCGCGGCGATCCTTTTTGACTTCTACCTATCGGGAGTACACGCCATGAAGATCCTCGTGCTCAACGGCATCAACCTCAACATGTTTGGAAAGCGCGATCCGGTGCAGTACGGCACCGTCACGCTGGCCGAGATCAATGCCAGTCTCAAGGCACTGGCGAAGGAACTCGGCGCGAAGATCGATCATTTCCAGACCAATGACGAAGGCGCGATGTGTGAACACATCCACAAGGCCTTCAATGACGGCGTGGACGCGGTGCTCATCAACGCCGGCGCCTGGACGCACTACAGCTTTGGCATCCGTGATGCGCTGGCCATCCTGACGTGCCCCATTGTCGAGGTGCACATGAGCAATATCCACGCGCGTGAGCCGTTCCGCCACGTGTCGGTTTTTTCCGAGATCGTCAAAGGCCAGATCTGCGGTTTTGGTGCCGATAGTTACCTGCTCGCCCTGCGCGCAGCGGTATCGGCGGTGCAGGCCGCCAGGCCGGCCAGGTAGTTGTGGATTCTCCGCAATGCATGTTGATGGTGATACCGAGCGGATCGCCCACATCGGTTTCCAGGCCCACAGCTTCAAGGTTCCCATGGTCTTCAACCCCTGGTTTGGATAGGCCGGGGTCAACGCGGCACGTGGTCTGGCCGGTGGCGGCTTGCCGGCTACTTCGCCAAACGAACTGCGTTCCCCCGCGCAGGTGCGTTAAGCCTGAACCGTCTCCTGTGGGCTGCCGCGTTCACGCCGCGGCCAATATGCCTTCCAGGCGCTGCAATTCCTCAGTCGTGTTGTAGGCTTGCACCGAGACCCGCACGAAACTGCGCTCAGCGTGTTGTGTCACCGGAATTTCGATCCGGTGCGTATCAAACAAGTGGCGCCGCAACGCCCCCGCATCCGCATGCGGAACGGGGATGGGTGCCATCTGTCCAAAGTCGCTGTCCTGCCCGATCGGCGCCAACCCGAAATGCCGGCTCAGGCGGTGCATCAGGCCCATCGCCATGTGGTGGCAGCGCTTGCGATGGGTTGGCCAGTCATGGCGCGCCTGCCAGGCGATGGCGGCGGGCACACTCAGAAAGGCGGCGATGTCCCGGGTGCCCTGCCACTGCAGGCGCCTCTCGAACGTGCTGGCGCCGGTAAAGCTGTCGCGGTCTGCCGGAGTGCCTTCCAGTGCCAGGTAGCCCCAGCTGACCACGGGTGCATCGAGACCGGCGTGGTGTTCACGCCGCGCGTGCAGGAAGGCGGAACCCTTGGGCGCGCACAGCCATTTGTGACAGTTGCCGGTGTAGAAATCCGCGCCCAGCGCGTCGAGTTGCAGGTCGAGATGCCCCGGCGCATGGGCACCGTCGATCAGCGTGGAGATGCCGGCGGCGCGGGCACGCGCACATAACGCGGCAACCGGCAGTATCAGCGCGGTGGTCGAGGCCATGTGGCTTACGAACAGCATGCGGGTGCGAGGCGTCACGGCCGCGAACAGCAGGTCTGGCAGGCTTGCCGCGTCCAGCGGCAGGGGTATAGCGACGCGCCGCACAGTGGCTCCGCGTTCGCGGCACACACGTTCCCAGGTGGCGATGCAGGCGCCGTATTCCAGATCGGTGGTGAGCACTTCATCACCCGCTTGCAGGTCAAACGACTGGGCCACGATGTTCACGCCCGTGGTGGCGTTGGAGACGAATACGAGGTCCTCTGCGGACGCGCCGAGGTAGGCGGCCAGGGCGGAGCGCGCCTCACGCAGCAATGTGGCCGAACGGCGCGCCAGAAATGCCACCGGATTGCGCTCCATCTCCAGTTGCCAGTCCTGGTAGATACGGAACACGTCGCGCGGGCAGGCGCCGTAGGAGCCGTGGTTCAGGAACGTGATGTCCGGGTCGAGCAGGAATTCATCACGCATGGGATGCTTTCAGAACGGGGGCGTCGAGGCGCGGCTCACGTCGAGCAGCCAGGACTGGAACAGCGCCACTACGGCGGAATGCGCCGGATCGCGCTTCACGCTGTCGCCAGGCTCCACGAACCAGTACCCGTGGGTCCCGGTGAGCGTGTGGGCGTCGAGCCGGCGCAGACGGTGTTCGGCCAGATCGCGCTCGATCATGGGTGCATCCACCACCGCGACGCCGGCGCCGGACACGGCGGCGTTGATGGCCTGATCCATCGTGGAGAACGCGATTCCGGGGCGCGCGTCAATGGAGCGTATGCCCAGAGACGCAAACCAGTTTTCCCAAATGGGCAGCCGCTTGCTGCCGGCCAGCACGTGCAACAGGGTGGCCTTGGCCAGAATTGGCGGTGCGCTCCCCAGCCACAACTCCGGGCTGGCCACGGCCACATAGAGTTCCTGGCGCAGCAGGCGGCAGTCGCCGTGCGGCCACGGTGCGTCCAGGAACATGACCAGGCAGTCGTACGCTTGCGCTTCGCGCGGGTTGTTGACGGCGCTGGTGGTGATGGACAGGTCGATGTCCGGGTGCCGGCTGTGGAAGCCGCGCAGGCGCGGCGCGAGCCAGCGGGACGCAAAGGTTTCCGGCACGTTGACGGCGATACGCTGGCGTGCGCCCAGGTGCTGAATCTGCTGCACCGCGTCCTGGATCGTGCCGAAGGCGGAGTCCAGGCTCTTGGCGAGCACGCTGCCGGCGGGCGTCAGGATAAGCCCCTGGTGGTGCCGCACGAACACCGGTTTGCCCAGCCACTCTTCGAGTTGCTTGATCTGCCGGCTCACTGCGCCCTGGGTTACATGCAGGGACTCGCCGGCCTGCGTAAAGCTGCCACTGCGCACCGCCGCATCGAAGGCACGCAAGGCATGGAGCGGCGGCAGGCGCACGATCAGGGCTGAACGCCGTCGATGGTGATGACGAGCTTGCCGGCTCCCGTCGGCACTGGCGCGCTCTGCCCGACCAGGTCGCCGGCGCGCGGCATCGCCTCGCCGGAGCGCGAGATGCGGGCACCAACGACAACCGATGGAAAACGTGAGAGTCGCAATTCAGGCGACATGGCGCTGCTGTCATCCAGCGTGAAGGTGAGTGGAAGGTCACTCACCTTGCGCGTGAGGATGGCCAACGGCATGCGTGGCCCCTGCGCGGCA
>JANNDB010000243.1:0-1897 GCA_031387285.1 Betaproteobacteria bacterium
TTGCGCCAGGCTGGCGTTCAGGCTGCCGGTCACCGGGTCTTCGTAACCCGCGCCTTCACCGATCAGGGCGCGCACCTCGAACTGCACGTCGCTGCCCGGCGCATGGGCGCCGACCACGCCAAGCTTGAGGTCGTGCAGCGCGGCCCAATCGGGGCGCAGGGCCAGGACGGCTTCGGCCGAGGCGAGCCGGATCGCGCTCCAGCCCGGGCCGTTGTCCACCCACTGGTGGTCGAGCACGTCTGCAGGGCTCAATGACAAGGCACCCATGATGCGTTGCAGCAGTTCCGGCTCCAGCGGGCCGGTGCGTACACGGGGTGGCGCGGCAAAGGCCAGCCGCTCGCCCTGGCGACGGATGCGGATCAGACCCACTGCACATTGCTGCACCACGGCGTGCGCGTCGCGTGCCTGCCCGCCTGCTGCGAGCCAGGCATGGCAACTGCCCAGGGTGGGGTGGCCGGCAAACGGCAGTTCCCGGTGCGGCGTGAAGATGCGCAGGCGGTAGTCGGCTGCTGCATCGGTTGGCGGCAGCAGGAACGTGGTCTCCGACAAGTTGGTCCAGCGCGCGAACTGCTGCATCTGCGAATCGCTCAGGCCCTCGCCATGCAGCACCACGGCTACCGGGTTGCCCAGGTACGGTGTCGCGGTGAATACATCGACTTGCTGAAAGGGCCGTTGGTGTGTCATGAAAAACTCTCAGGAAAGTTGCAGATCCAGCACACCGCGGCTTGCGGGGCGCGCACACAAGCTGGCGTACCAGCGCTCCAGATGCGGCAGTTGGGTGCGTGGCTGCGGCAGCCCGAACCAGCGGTGGATTTCGCAGCCCAGCGGAATGTCGGCCATGCTGAAGTCGTCGCCCAGCATGTAGGCACGCTCGGAAAAGCGCTGTTCCAGCAGGTGCAGCAAAGGCTCCATGGCAGCCACCGAGCGAGCTATCAGTTCGCTCTGGCGTTTTTCGGCCGGCGTGCGGATCCACTGGATGAATGCATCACGCCCCGCGCCGTTGAAGGTGGTCTGCTGCCAGTCCATCCACTGCTCAGCCTCGAAACGTAGCGCCAGCGTGCCCGGCAGCATCCCGCTTTGCGGAAAGCGCGTTGCCAGGTAGCGCACGATGACATTGGATTCCCACAAGGTGGTGTCGCCATCCTGCAACACCGGCACCAGGCCGTTCGGATTCATGCGCAGGTAGGCAGCGGTCTGCACCACGCCAAACGCGGCACCGGCGTCGGTGCGCTGGAACGGCGCGCCGGTTTCCTGCGCCGCCCACACCGCCTTGCGCACGTTGATCGAGCTCAGGCGTCCCCAGATGTGCAGCACAGGTGTAGCCCTCGCTCAGGCTGTCACCGGCATGTTCTCGCGCACCGCTGCAGCCAGTGCCGCCACGCCACGCTCGATCTCGGCCACGCTGGGTGTCACGAAGGAAAGGCGCAGGCTGCGCGGATCGGGGTTGTCGGCAAAAAATGCAGCGCCTGGCACAAACGCCACGCCTTTGTCCACCGCCTTGGGCAGCAACTCAATCGCGTCCATGCCCTTGGGCAGGCGCGCCCACAGGAACATGCCGCCATCGGGCTTGTTCCAGGTGAGCCGGTTGTCGGGGTGTTCGTCGGGGCCGGGCATCTCGCGTTCCAGCGCGGCCAGCATGGCATCGCGCTGCGCTTTGTAGAGCGATCGGATGGTAGGCACGTGCCGGTCCAGAAACCCACCTTGCATCACATCGGCGATCACGCGCTGGTTGAAGCCGGGGCTGTGCAGATCGGCCGCCTGTTTGGCCTGCAGCAGCTTGGGGAACACGGCTTTGGGCGCAACCAGAAAGCCCAGCCGCAAGCCGGGCGCGAGCACCTTGGAGAAAGAACCGAGGTAGATGCAGCCGTCCGGGTTGCGCGCCGTCAACGGCGCCGGC
>JANNDB010000261.1:0-2599 GCA_031387285.1 Betaproteobacteria bacterium
CGCATACCCGCTGGGCCAGCGCGTGGTGGCTGGCATCAAAAAAAGGCCAGGGCCAGAGGGCCCAGTCGAGTGCTTGCGGGGTGTCGTTCATTGGCTCGGCGCGCGCGGCGCGCCCTGAAAATTCGGGCCGTAGCGGGTGCCGGCGGCGGCGCCGATCGGCAGCAAGGCTTCCAGCGCCGCGCGTTCGTGCTGCGTCAGCGTGATGGCGGTTGCGCCGACGTTTTCTTCCAGGTATTTGATGCGTTTGGTGCCTGGGATGGGGATGATCTGCTGCTCCCGGCCCATGATCCAGGCCAGCGCAATCTGTCCGCGTGTGCAGGTCTTGGCCGCGCACAGGTCGTCGAGCTTTTCCAGCAGCGCGCGGTTGCGCTCGAAGTTCTCGGCGTGAAAGCGTGGCGAGGACAGGCGGAAGTCGTCTGCCGCGAGCGCCTTCGCATCAGCGATGGCGCCTGTGAGAAAGCCGCGCCCCAGCGGGCTGTACGCGATGAAAGTGACTGCTAGCTCGCGGCAGGCCGGCAGCACGTCAAGTTCGGGTTCGCGCGTCCAGAGCGAGTATTCAGACTGGATGACGGCGATCGGAAACACGGCGTGGGCGCTGCGCAGTTGCCCGGCGCTGACCTCGGACAGTCCGATGGCGCGGATCTTTCCCTCGCGTACCAGGCGCTCGAGCGCGCCAATGGTGTCTTCGATCGGAATCTTCGGGTCGGTCCGGTGGACGTAGTAGATATCGATGCAGTCCGTGCCCAGCCGCGCGAGCGACTGTTCGCAGCAGGCGCGCATGTACGCCTCGGAGTTGTCGATGTCACGGTCATAGGTGCTGCCCTGGGGGCCATCGGGGTCGCGCACGACACCGAACTTGCTGGCCAGCACGATGTGCTCGCGCCGGCCCTTGAGAAACCTGCCAAGCAACTGCTCGTTGTGGCCCCGCCCGTACACGTTGGAGGTGTCGAAGTGCGTGACGCCCAGCTCGAACGCACGCTCCAGCGTGCGCATCGACTGGGCATCGTCGCGCTCGCCGTAGAACTCCGACATGCCCATGCAGCCCAGGCCTATGGCGCTTGCGCGCAGCCCGCTATTGCCTATCGCGACGCTTTGCATGGTCGGGCTCAGTCCAGCCGCTCGATCACCGTGGCCGTGCCAAGGCCGCCGGCACAGCAGATGGCCTGCAGGCCGAACCGCGCCTTGCGCCGTTCCAGTTCGTGCAGCAAGGTCGTCATGATGCGGGCGCCACTGGCGCCCAGCGGATGCCCGAGCGCGATCGCGCCGCCGTTCACGTTGAGCCGCTCGGGGCTGACGCCGAACTCATGCATCCACACCATGGGCACCGGCGCAAACGCCTCGTTGACTTCGAACAGGTCGATGTCGTCCAGCCGCAGGGCGCTGCGTTCCAGCACCTTGCGCGTTGCGGCAATGGGTCCGGTCAGCATCAGCACCGGATCCGAGCCAACGGTAGCCACGGCCCGGATGCGCGCGCGCGGGCGCAGGCCGAGCGCGCGCGCATGGCCCTCTTCCATCAGCAGCAAGGCGGCAGCGCCATCCGAGATTTGCGATGCGTTTCCGGCCGTGACGCGTCCACCCTGCGGCCGGAAACTGGTCTTGAGCGAGGCCAGCCGCTCCCGGCTGGTGTCGCGCCGGATCGTCTCGTCGGCACGCAGGAGGGTGTCTGTCGCGGCGCCGGCATCCTCCCGTTCGGCCCACTGGCCCAGTGCGAGCGGCACGATTTCGCGGTCAAAATAGCCCGCATCGGCGGCATGTGCAGCGCGCGCATGGCTTTGCATGGCGTAGTCATCCAGTGCATCGCGATCGAGCTTCCACAGGTCGCACAGGCGTTCAGCAGCCTCGCCCTGCGAGGTGAGCGCGAAACGGTCCTGCACGCGCCAGCCAAACGGCACACCGTGCACATCGCGGTTGCCGCCCATGGGAACCCGGCTCATGCTTTCCGCGCCACCGGCGATCACCGCGTCCGCAGCGCCGGCCAGGATGGAGCCGAAGGCGACATGCACCGCCGCCTCGGCCGAGCCACACTTGCGATCCACGGTCATGCCGGGGATGGACTCCGGCCAGCCCGCCGACAGCAGCGCCGTACGGGCGATGTTGCCGCACTGTTCCCCGACCTGGGACACGCAGCCGAACACCACATCCTCGACCTGCTCCGGCCGCAGCCCGGCGCGCGCCACCAGTGCCTGCAGCACCGCGGCCCCCAGATGGTCCGCGCGAACCGACTTGAGGCCGCCACGAAATTTGCCTACCGGCGTTCGCGCGGCTTCGACGATCACTACCTGACGCATCACAAACCCCTCCATTGCAGTCCGGGCTTCTTCAAGCCCTTGTCATCTTGCCCGCAGCTGCCGGCGCCGCCTTGGTGCGGTCCCAGGTAGCGGGGCCTGTGCCGCGCTCGCGCAGCTCTTTCTTGCGCACCTTCTCGGTGGGTGTGCGCGGCAGTTCCGTTATGGTTTCAAGATAGCGCGGCACCATGAAAGCAGGCATGCGCGCGTCGCACCATATGGCCAGCGCCGCATGGTCCAGCACCTGGGCGTCGCGCGCAACGAGAAACGCCATCACTTCGTCCTCCCCGGCCTGCTGGTCGGCGGCGACGCCG
>JANNDB010000281.1:0-1929 GCA_031387285.1 Betaproteobacteria bacterium
GCCGGCGCCACCGGTCGCGCGCAGCTTGGAGATCATTTCCTCGTTGTTGGACAGCGTCAGCTCAACCTTGTAGCCGGTCTCTTTCTCGAACTGGGCCACGACGTCGGCAGGCGCGTAGTCGGCCCAGGTGAGCAGCTTGAACACTTTTTCCTGCGCGAAGCTTGCGCTGGCGAAGCTGGCGGCGAGTACGGCGGTGGCGATCAGGGTGCGGCGAGTTTGCATGGTGGTGTGCCTTGTATGGATGTGATGCGGATGGAGATTTGACGCCTCATTGTGCGTTACGCCACTAGGTGCTTGTACTGATGTAACACAAACCAAACAGCGGCAAAAGTATGGCCCCGTCTTCATCGTCTTGACACAATATGGGCGCTCACACGTGCGAAGGCGTGCCTTTCGACACGCCGCAAGGCTTTTTCTGGTGGAACATGCTTGCTGCAGGCTCTGGGGCGCGGGTAGGATGTGCTGCACAGCAGCAAAGTTGCGGCGGCGCGTCCCGCTGTTGCCCTACCGCATGTAAAGCTGGCCGGCTGGGTCAACCCGACCCGACGGGCCTGCGTTGCCTTAATGGGCCAGTTGCCGGGAACAGGGGTTTTGCGTGAACACAACACGATCCATCAGCCGCCGCGCGGTAATCAGGAACTTCACCGGCGCCGCCGCCCTGGCCGCCGGCACCGGCGTGCTGCGCGCGATGAACGCCGACGAAGCAGGCGGCCCCGCGAGCCGGCTGGCTGACCAATGGCGCGTGTTGTCCCGGGTCGGTTATGGCCCAACACCCGAACTGGTGCTGGCCGTGCAAAACGCGCCCAGTGCCCGCAGCTGGGCGATGCAGCAGGTGGATATTGCCTTTGCGGCGAGCCAGACGCCGCCGCAACTGGCGCCCGATCTGGCGGGAATCAACGCCCCCCTGCCGCAGCTGTTTGCCGGTCAGCAAAGGGAGCGTCAGGCGCGCGCCCAGTTGAAGGCGGGTGATGCGCCAGAGCAGGCTGACGTCCCGGCATTTCGTCGCATGGATTTCTCCGGGCCGGCCGATCCGCTCTATTTCAATCGCGGCATGATCGCGCAGGCTGCAGCGTGGCGCCTGGGCAGCAGTTCGCAGCCAGCAGACGAGAACCCGTTGCTGGCGCGGTTGACCGAGTTCTGGTTCAACCACCTCAATATATATGCTGGAAAAGGCCCGGTAAGGGCGTTCACTGGCCACTACGTGATCAACGTAGCGCGTGCCCATGCGCTGGGCAAATTCGAAGATATGTTGTTGGCCAGTGCGCGCCATCCAGCCATGCTGCATTACCTCGACCAGGCGCAGAGCGTGGCCGGTGACGGCCGCGCCGGTGCCGGGCGCGGGCTCAACGAGAACTATGCGCGCGAGCTCATGGAGCTGCACACACTGGGCGTGGACGGTGGTTACAGCCAGAGCGATGTGCGCGAGCTGGCGCGTATCCTGACCGGCTGGACGATTGACCCGACCGGCCCCAGCGGGTTCCGCTTTGCGATGAGGCTGCACGATACCGGCAGCAAGAGCCTGATGGGGCGCGCCTATCCGGATGGTCTGTTTGGTGGCGGCGAGCGCGAAGGCGAACAGGCCATCCGATGGCTGGCGCACCAGCCCCAGACGGCGCGGCGCATCAGCCTGCGGCTGGCGCAGTTTTTTGTGAGCGATACGCCGTCGCCCACGCTGGTGGGGCAACTGGCGCAGACCTTTCAGAGCAGCCAGGGCGATATGCGCGTCGTGGTGCGTGCGTTGCTGGAGTCGCCGGAATTCTGGAAGTCCGCAAACCGTCTGTTCAAGACACCCATCGATTACGGTTGCTCGGTTTTGGCCGCCGCGCAGATCGGTCCGCGTTCGCCGGCCGGCGCCGTACCGGACCGCCGCCATCTGGCCCTGACCGCCGGTTTTCTGGCGCAGGCGGGGCAGCCTGTGCACGGTTGGCA
>JANNDB010000304.1:0-2659 GCA_031387285.1 Betaproteobacteria bacterium
CATTTGTCCGCTTGGTCCTGGAGGCGATGTCCGTCAACCGCATTACCTCGGTGGATGCGGCAAGGTACCTGGATTTGAAGTTTCAGCACTTCAATCAGCTGAAGACTATTCTGAATGGCCCAGTCAGCCCGGGGGCATCGAATGCCTGACGGGGTAACTGGCGCCATCTATTCCATTGACACCAATTCGTTGATGGACTGGCAGGCGCGGTTCTACCCTGTCGATGTGTTTGCGAGCATGGTGACGAAGATGGATGCGCTTGTCGCATCCAGCCAGTTGATTGCAGCGGAATTGGTACGGGAAGAGGCAGGGGTAGTGGGCACCGCCGGATTGATCCAATGGGTCCAAGCCAACAGTGGCATGTTCGTGTCCACCGCCAATTTGTTGTCAGACGCATTGATTGTGCAGAACCAGTTCACTGGGTTGCGCGATCCCAGGGCTGAGTACGAGGAGGCCGACGCTTATGTAATTGCGCTGGCGCAACAAGTTGGCGGTATCGTGGTCACGCAGGAAACGCCGGCGGCGGAGAAAAACCGGCCGCGCCGGACTCATTTCATTCCTGACGTTTGCCGCGAGCTTGGGGTTCCTTGCATCAGCCTGCTCGGCATGATGCGTCGTGAAAAGTGGGTCTTCTGAGGCATCTGGCCGCCCTGGAGGGGGACTTAAAGGCTGGACAGAATTGCGATGACTCGCTAAAGTAAGGATTCCTTACTTCGGGAAAATTGCCATGCTTGCCAAGATCACTTCCAAGAACCAACTCACGCTGCCAAAAAGCGTGACGCAAGCCGTGGGTGCCACCGAGTACTTCGACGTGGAAGCCCGCGCCGGTCAGATCATCCTCACGCCGGTGCGCATCCAGCGCGGCGACGCGGTGCGGGCCAAATTGGCCGAGCTGAACCTGAGCGAAACCGATGTGGCGGATGCGGTGTCCTGGGCACGTGCTTCCGTCAAGCCGGCAGCGCTGGCCGCCGAGTCGAAGGCTGGGTACGGCGTTGCCATCGCGAAGGCCGGAGCGGCAGGCCGCAAGAAGCCAGCGTCCAAGGCATGACCGCGCCATTGCGTGTGGTGCTGGACACGAATGTGGTGCTGTCTGCGTTGGTGTTTGGTGGCGGCGTGGCCGGCCGATTGCGCGGGCTTTGGCAGCAGGGCGTGCTTGTCCCGCTGGCAAGCACCGGCACGGCGCAGGAGCTTGTGCGGGTGTTGGCGTACCCGAAGTTCGGCCTCTCCAAAGTCGAACAGGAGGAGTTGCTGGCCGACTACCTGCCCTACGTCACGACGGTACGAGTCCCTCAGCCGCCGCCACGTGTGCCCGTGTGCCGCGACCCGCTGGACGCGCCGTTCCTGCATCTGGCAGTGGCCGGGAAGGCGCACATGTTGGTGTCGGGCGACAAGGACTTGCTGGCGCTGGCCGCAGAATTTGAGCGGCTGACGAGATGTCGAATCTTCAACCTGGATGGCTTTGTCCGGCTGCACATGTTGCCGCCGACGAAGGAATAGACGCCGTAAGGGCGGAAGGAGTTCGATGGCGCAGAGGCAACTGTTAGTGGCCAGGTGTTCAGTCGCGCGTCTTGTTCATCATTCGTGAACAGGTCGAAAGCTTGGACAAATGGGCAAAGTGTCTTTGATCTTATTTGTCCAATATTGACGTTTGTCCAATATAAATAGACAATTCAAATTAATGGACAAACGCCTGCCCACCAACGAACAAGCGCTGCTCGCCGCCGCCGTCCAGGCCGCGAGGGGGCTGGGCGTAGACCTGAAGGTTGTCAGGCGCAAGTCACTGCCTGATCAAGCCCGTTCAGATACTTGGCTAAGCGTCTCCCATGCAGACAGCAAGACGGTTTATTGCGCCGCGATCCGCCGTTCACTCATGCCTGCTACGTTGGGCGCCGCCGTGCAGCAACTGGAGCGACTGGGCCCGCAAGCCATGCTGGTTACGGACCACGTTACCCCCGCGCTTGCGGATGCGTTGAAGGCTCGACACATCGCCTTTCTGGACACTGCGGGCAATGCTTACATTGACCAGCCACCGCTGTTGGTGTGGGTCAAGGGGCAAAAACCGACGACCAAGCCGGTGCCTGTGACGGTGGGGCGCGCCTTTCAGCCAACCGGTTTGCAGGTGGTGTTCGCGCTTCTATGCAATCCTCTAGCGGTCAATCGTCCCTATAGAGAGCTGGCGGACATGGCGGGCGTTGCGCACGGTACGGTTGGTTGGGTGATGCCCGATTTGCAGCAACTGGGTTTTGTGCGTGATCTCGATGGCAGGCGCGGCACGCGTCGCATGTTCAGGCTGGACCGTCTGCTGGACGAGTGGGCCACCGCCTATGCGCGGGTGCTGCGTCCGCGTACCTTGCTGGGACGCTACTACGTGGCAGCACTCGATGGCTGGCGTGACTGGCCACTGGCCGAACAGGGCGCGACATGGGGGGGTGAGCCCGCTGCGGAATTGCTGACGGAATATCTGCGTCCGGGTGAACTAACGCTTTATGCCGACAAACTGCCTGCTCTGCTGGCTGCGCGACTGAAGTTTCTCAAGGAGCCAGCGCCTGGCCATACAGCGGTGGTAGAGGTGCGCAAGCGCTTCTGGAACTTTGCCGGTGACCCGGAGCACACCACTGTCGTACCCCCGGTGCTGGTGTATGCCGACTTGCTGGCCACC
>JANNDB010000337.1:0-1523 GCA_031387285.1 Betaproteobacteria bacterium
TGCCAAGGGCGCGAAAGGTGGCGAGCGCGTCGTTTTCATGGGCCTGGGCAAGGCCACGCAGGGTGTCTGCCAGCGGGTCGTTGATGCTGTAGGTCTTGCCGGCTTCGTCGTGCCCGAGGCAATACCGCATCCATGCCGCTGCGGCGAACGCCAGGTGGTCTACGCCCAGGCCCTGGGCCAGGGCGTCGAGTGCCGACGGCACCCAACGCTGCGGGATCTTCTGCGTGCTGTCGCTGGCGATCTGGTGCACGCTGTGTTGCAGCGACGGGTTGGCAAAGCGGGTGAGCAGGGCGTCACGATAACCCTGCCAGCCCGGGCGTTGCAGCAACGGGCCGACTTCGCGTGTCATCAACCCGTGCACATAGTCGTGCAGCACGGTCTGGCCCATACATTCGCTGACGACCGGCAGCGCTGCGACGGCGCCGATACACGCCAGCGCGGAGTGGGCGCCGTTGAGCAGGCGAAGTTTGGCCACTTCAAACGGCGCCACGTCGTCCACCACCTGCACACCCGCCGACTGCAGGGCCGCGCCGTCCGATGCATCCACAAAACGCCGCTCGATCACCCATTCCCAGAATGCCTCGGTACTGAGCGCCGCGTGGTCCGCAACGCCCAGCGCCTCCCGGGCTGCCTGCGTGGTTGCCGGGGAGGCAGCCGGAACGATGCGGTCCACCATGCTGTTTGGAAACGCGCAGGTAGCGGCTATCCATGATGCAAGGCTGGCATCCTGGTCGCGTGCGGTCCCGATGCAGAGTGCCTGCAGCTGGCGGCCATTACCCGCAAGGTTGTCACAACTCGCCAGGGTCAGGCCACCCAGACCTGCGCCGCGCCGCGCTGCCAGTGCGCGCACCAGCAGACTGGCCAGAGGCGCCGCATACACCTTTTCCGTCACGGTCAGGGTGATCCAGCGCGTACTTTCAGCGGCGATGGCGCGGACCACCGTCTCAGGCGATTGCGCGGCGATGCAGGTGTGCGCAATGGCCCCGCACACGCGCCAGCCGCTTTCGCTGGCGCTGGCAATACGCACTGCGTACAGCCGATCCTGTTGCTCGAGCGCTGTCGCAACGGCCGCATTGTGCATGGCCACACCCAGTACGCCCCAGCGCGCATCGCCCCGTGACAACAGCTCGTCAAAGACCAGTGCCTGGTGCGCACGATGAAAGGCGCCCAGGCCGAGGTGCACCACGGCGGGCGGGTTGGTGTGCTGGTAGGGCGGTGTCCGGATGCCACGGGCGGCGAGTCCGGCCAGGGATGTCCTGTTCAACATGCGGTTTGCGGGCTATAGGACTGCTTGCAAGCGCCGCCACATTTACGGGCCAGCGAAAGCACCGCCCACTCAGTCAAACTGCAAGCCGCCATTGAGGTCTAGCACCTCGCCGGTGATGAACCCGCTCATCGGGTGGGCAAGGAACAACACACAGTGTGCAAACTCTTCCAGTTCGCAAAACCGGCCTACCGGTATCTTCTGGCGCAGCTCGGCCTGGCGCTCGGCGCTGACCTGTTCGGTCAGCATCTGGGTTTTC
>JANNDB010000370.1:0-2482 GCA_031387285.1 Betaproteobacteria bacterium
CTGCGCGGTCCGCGCGGCGGGTTGATCCTGTGCCGTGCCAACCCGGAGATCGAGAAGAAGCTCAACTCCATGGTCTTCCCCGGCACGCAGGGCGGGCCGCTGATGCATGTGATCGCCGCCAAGGCGGTGGCGTTCCTGGAGGCGCTGCAACCCGGCTTCAAGGCCTACCAGCAGCAGGTGCTCGACAACGCGCGCGCCATGGCCGCGGTGGTCTCGGCGCGGGGCTACGAGATCGTGTCGGGCGGCACCGACAACCACCTGATGCTGGTGAGCCTGATCGCCAAGGGCCTGACCGGCAAGGACGCCGACGCCGCGCTCGGGCGTGCGCACATCACGGTGAACAAGAACTCGGTGCCGAACGACCCGCAGTCGCCGTTCGTGACCAGCGGCATCCGCGTCGGCACACCGGCCATCACCACGCGCGGCTTCGGCGTGGCCGAATGCCAGCAGGTCGCCACGCTGATGTGCGACGTGCTCGACCACCTCGGTAATGCGGCAGTGGAAAAGCAGGTTGCCGACAAGGTGGTGGCGCTGTGCCGCCGTTTCCCGGTGCCCGCGTAAAGCCTTCAAGCCCGTCGGACTCACTCGCATGGCACTCAGCGTCTTCGATCTGTTCAAGATCGGCATCGGCCCCTCGTCGTCCCACACCGTGGGACCGATGAAGGCGGCCGCCATGTTTGCGCGCCGCCTCGGCAAACTCTCGCTGATGGAGCGCACCGCTCGCATCGAGGCGCGCCTGTACGGTTCCCTCGGCGCCACCGGCAAGGGCCACGGCACGGACACCGCCATCATGCTCGGGCTGGAGGGCGAGATGCCCGACACGGTTGATCCGGACAGCATCGATGCGCGCATCAGGCGCATCCGAAAGGACGGGCATGTGCTGCTCGAGGGCCGGTATCCGGTGGCCTTCAAGGAGCGCACCGACATGTTGTTCCTGCGCCGCGAGACGCTGCCATTCCATACGAATGGCGTGCGACTGTCGGCCTTCGATGCGCAGGGCGCGCTGCTCGAGGAACGGCGTTATTTCTCGGTGGGCGGCGGCTTCGTCGTGTCGCAGGAAGAAGCCGACGCCTCGGCCGACCATCCGCGCCTGGTGGTGGACGCCACCGTGCTGGCCCATCCGTTCAGCAGCGGTGATCGGCTGCTGGAGATCACCCAGGCTACCGGCTTGTCGATCGCCGGTGTGATGCGCGAGAACGAACACGCCTGGCGCACCGATGCTGAACTCGATGCCGGGCTGGACCATATCTGGGAGGTCATGAAGGCCTGTGTGGCGCGTGGTTGCCGCACCGAAGGCCACCTGCCCGGCATGATGAAGGTCAAGCGGCGCGCCGCCGAACTGTACCGTAGCCTCAGCAGCCGCCCCGAACAGGCCCTGAAGGACCAGCTCACCACGCTGGACTTCGTGAACCTCTACGCGATGGCGGTGAACGAGGAGAACGCCGCGGGCGGGCGCGTGGTGACGGCGCCCACCAACGGCGCGGCCGGCATTGTCCCGGCGGTGCTGCATTACTACGACCGCTTTGTTCCCGGCGCGAATGCCGCCGGCATCCGCGACTTTCTGCTCACAGCCGGCGCCATCGGTCTGCTCTACAAGGAAAACGCCTCCATCAGCGGCGCCGAGGTGGGTTGCCAGGGCGAGGTAGGCGTGGCCTGCTCGATGGCCGCCGGAGGTCTCGCGGCCGTCATGGGCGGCTCGCCCGAGCAGGTGGAAAACGCCGCCGAGATCGGTATGGAGCACAACCTCGGCCTCACCTGCGACCCGGTCGGGGGCAGGGTCCAGATACCCTGCATCGAGCGCAACGCCATGGGATCGGTGAAAGCATTGAATGCCAGTCGCATGGCCTTGCGGGGCGACGGTACGCACTATGTCTCGCTCGACAAGGTGATCAAGACCATGCGGGACACCGGGCGCGACATGATGACCAAGTACAAAGAGACCAGCCGCGGGGGCTTGGCTGTGAACGTGATCGAGTGCTGAGATGAGCGCTGCGCGTCTTGGTGAAGTTGGCGCGAGGCCTGCAAAGGCGCGGGGGGGCCGGGCTCGGCGCTTCGGTGTGGCGGTCTCCGCTGAACGCGTCGACTGCCTTGCGGTGCTCGGGCTCGCGGCCGCATCGCCAAACTCGCTGCGTTCGCTTCGCTCACTCTGCTCAGACAGTGGCGATGAGAATGAGGACGAACGCGCTTCGCGCTTAGCCGCAAGCCCTGTGCTCCTCAGCGCCCCACAGGCGCGCCGCACCCGGCCCCCCCACGCCTTTGCCGGCGAGCCAATGGTTCGCCACAGCCCGGGGAATACAGGAATCACGCGCTCCATCGACTCAGCGTCGCGGCTGGCGGGGCCCGGCACGGGCGATTTGTGGAACGCCGAGGAGCGCAGCGGGCGGGGCGGCGCGCGCAGCGCGCTTCGTAAACTGACCCATCGCGCCTGTCTGAACGCAGCGCCCGCAGGGCGCGTAGTGAGTTGCGCGATGCGCCCCGCACG
>JANNDB010000391.1:0-3360 GCA_031387285.1 Betaproteobacteria bacterium
TCGTCGACGAGCTCAAGCCGCTGCCGGGCGAACACGTGTTGCGTAAGACCACCATCGGCGCCTTTGCATCGACCAACATCGACAGCCTGCTGCGGGCCCTGCAATCCGAGCAGCTGTACCTGACCGGCGTATCGACCAACATGTGTGTCGAAACCACCGCGCGCGAAGCGGCGGACCGCGGGTACCTGGTGACGCTCGTGGAAGACGCCTGCGGGACCACCCATGAGGAGCTGCATCTGGGGACGATGCGCAACTTCCAGCGCCTTTTCGGGCGCGTGCGCTCCACGGCCGAGGCGCTGGCCGAGTTGCATCCGGCCTGGCCGGAATGACATGCAAACCGTGCTGGTCATCGTGCCCTTTGCCATGTCGGCCGACAATCTGCAGCTGCGTCAGCAGCAACTGCAGGGCCTGCAGTTCGGCCCGGCACTGCATTTCGAATACCGGACGGTCAAGGCCGGCCCGGTCAACTACTCCAGCCACCACGACTTCGTGCTCGCCGATGCGTCGATATTCGAGGCCGGTTGCCGCGCCCAGGAACAGGGCTTTGCCGCCGTGTGTGTAGACACCATGAGCGACTCGGGTGTTGCCGCACTGCGCTCGGTGCTCGACATTCCGGTATTCGGTCCCGGCAAGGTGTCCATGCTCAGCGCCTTGATGCTGGGCGATCGTTTTTCCATCCTGACCATGGCAAGCCGCTGGAAGCCGCTGTACAAGAAGACCCTTGACGAGCTCGGCCTGCACCACAAATGCGCCTCCGTGCGCGCCATCGAGGTGCCGCCCGACAACCAGGGCCTGCTCGCAGGCAAGGAGGACGAGGTGTTCCCGCTGCTGGAGGCGGCCGCCCTGCGCGCCATCGATGAAGACGGCGCGGACGTGCTGATACTGGGCTCCACCACGATGCACCAGGCTCATGCCTATCTACAGCGACGCCTGCCGGTGCCCGTGATCAACCCTGGGCCATTGAGCTACAAGGTGGCCGAGCTCATGCTGGCAATTGGGCACAGCCATAGCCGCGCGGCCTATCCCAAACCGATGCATCCGCGGCTTGACATGCTCGGGGCCATGCTGGACGCCGCGCAACAATCCGTGCGCGACCGCCCATGAACAAGTCACTGAGCGCACGACAGGTCGCGGACTATGAACGCGACGGATTTTTATTCCCCGTGCCCGTGCTGGCGGTGGACGCGGGTGAAATGTCTTTACACCATACCGACCTGGTGCATGCGTCGGGCGCCAACAACAGCAGCGACCGACGCATCGGCTTCGCGATCAGCTTCATACCGGCCCACGTGCAACCCATTGGCGCGGTCAAGCCCTGGGCGCTGTGTGTGCGCGGACGTGATCATGGGCATTTTGTCCCCGAACACCGGCTGCGACAGGTGCTGTCGGATGTCGACCGCCGACAACACCGCGACGCGCTGGCGGCGTTTCGTGCACTACAGGACGCAGGCTTCCAGGCTGGCGTCGCCACGCCATGACCGAGCCCCGAAAAAGCACGCACCAGGCTCTTGCAGAACGTTACTTTGCGGCGGTGGACCGCATGGACCTGCAAGCCACGCTGGATTGTTTTACGGCTGACGCGCGTTTCACCATCGCCACCTACAACACCGTCTACACCGGCCGCGACACGGGGATTCGCACGATGTTTGAACGCCTGTTTGCCCGCTACGCGCGGGTGTGGCATGGCGATTTCGATCACGTGGTGCAACTGCCCGATCGCATCGCCAGCCGGTTCAGGGTCGAAAACACCACCTTCGACGGCCAACTGCTGGTCAAGAACAACTGCAACTTTTTCACGCTGCGCGGTGACCAGTTCGAAGAGGTCTTCGTCTACATGAGTGGTGACAATTCACTGGGGTGAAGGGCTGGCAGGCGGCGATGCACAAGACCCGCACTACGCCTGCATGGTCAGAAGCGCTGATCGTAATAGACTACCCGCTCTTTGTTGCGCATCGAGGTAGCCGTGCTTTCCCCGGCTTGCATTCGCTACTCTCGGCCTGCAGGTCTGTGCTTTCGACTGGCGACGCGGCCAACATGTAGTCTGTGCATTCCAATCAGCCGGCGTTGCTCCAAACCGTCATGCCGCCGTAAAGGTCAAGTGAAGCCCACTCGCCCTGAGCGCCGCAAACATCGTTTTGGCCGTTGGGTTGCCCCGCCCAGACAATGGGAAAGCCTTGTACAGGCTTTGCCGTGATAGCTTGCCAGCATCCGCCACCTTTGCCAGCCCGCCTCGCGCATCAATGACATGGCGAAGCGCCGCCGTAAAAACCGACGGCTCCAAATCTTGCGCGGCCTCTGTCAGGTACTGCGCCGCAAAAGTGTCGTTTTGCAATTGCCCAGCGAGCCATTCTTGATGTGTCATTGCATACCCCTCTTATTCCAGTTTTCCAGCCGCTTGCGTGCCGTTTTGATGGACGCCTTTTGCCCTGACTTGTCGCTACCTGCCAGCAACAAAATGACGCGCCCCGCCTGCCTGCCGTAATACACGCGCCAGCCCGGCCCGTGATCAATCCGAAGCTCGCTCACACCGTCGCCGACCGGCTTGCTATCACCAAACAGTCCGAGCTCAAGCCGCACCAGACGCGCGGCTATCGTCGCCCGCGTAGCCACGTCTGCCAATGCATCCATCCATTGCCCAAACAGGTCAACGCCAGCGCCGTCCGTGTAGTGAATCAGCGTAAGTTTGATGCTCTCCGGCATCCCCGCAATCTTATCCTATAAGCGACAAACGGCATGGGCTGCGCCGCTTCGGTAAGCGGGCCCGGTGAACCGCTTTGTACGCTATTGGAGCGCGAAAGCCGATTTCCCCAATGAAAAAGGCCGCCAGGTGGTCATTCCTGTCGGCCTTTGTATTTACTTATGGTCGGTGTGAAACCGCTCTAAAGATGCGTTGCAACCCGCGTGGATGCTAGGTTTCCGCTTGAGCGGCTTCAGCCAGTTCCCCCGTCTGTTCCCCCGTTCCAGGTTTCCTACCCTCCAGCTCCGCCTCGAGCGCTGTAGGCCCGAGCGCCAGCCGATAATCCCATTTCTGCGAACGCTCCAGAATTCGGACACATTCTCGAAATGATGATGGTGACGCTCGCCGAGCTGACCACGCGCGGACTCCCACCATCGCATTTGTAGCCATCGGCAAAATAGCGAGTGAAGGCTCAGCGCAGTAGTGCATCCCAGCCGCGGCAGGCAAATAACGGCACATGAATATAGGCGAGCGCAACAACATGGAAGAAAAAAAACAGATTGAGCTTTCGACAGAAGCTGTGTTGGTTGAATTCCGAGTCTTTGAACATCCCCTGCTGCCGCCACGAATACTCAAATCCGGCTTTTCTTGGCCAGCGATGTTCATAGGTCCAGCATGGCTCC
>JANNDB010000471.1:0-5278 GCA_031387285.1 Betaproteobacteria bacterium
TTCAGGCGCCCCCAACAGCTCGACGCCGCGCAGCCGTACGCTGCCTGAACGCACCAGCGCTCCACGCGGCAGCAGACCCAGGACGGCCAATGCCGTCATCGATTTGCCGCAACCCGATTCGCCCACCAGACCCAGCGCCTCACCGGCGTCGATGGTGAGCGACACGCCGCCGAGCACCGGCGCGCCCGCGATGTCGACCGCCAGTCCTTCGACCACCAGAAGAGAGTCCGGCTCCGCAACGGTGGCAGGAACACCTTTGGGCGGCCGGGCGGTGCTCGCAGGAACACCTCCGCCCTGCGGGCTGCGGTGCTGAGCGCCTTCGGGCGGCCGGGCGGTGCTCATAGAAACCGCTCGCCGATGTCGAAGACGTCGCGCAGGCCGTCGCCGAGAAAGTTGAAGGCCAGCACGGCCAGCGTGATGGCGCAGCCGGGTGCCAGTACGGTCCAGGGCGCGAGCTGAAAGCCGCTCATCGAGGCCTGCAGGTCGCCGCCCCAGCTCGGGGCCGGTGGCGGCAGGCCCAGGCCAAGGAAGCTCAGCGAGGCTTCGGCCAGGATGGCGAACGCGACCGACAGCGTGGCCATGATGAGCACCGGCTGGAAGCAATGCGGGTAGACATGCATGAACAGGATCCGGCCAGTGCCCAGACCGCTGCCCTGCGCTGCCTCGATGAACGGGAGCTGGGCCACGCTCAGGGCCTTGGCCCGCGCCATGCGCGCGAAAAACGGGGTCAGCACCAGGCTGAGCGCCAGCACCACGCTCAGCAGACCGTCGCCGAGCAGCATCTTGGTCACGATGGCGAGCAGGATCACCGGAAAAGGCAGCAGCAGGTCGATCAAGCGGCTGATCAACCAGTCGATGCCCCCGCCAAGGTAGCCGGCCAGGGCACCCAGCGGCACTCCGAGCAGGACTGCGAGTGCGGTCGCGAGCACGCCAACCACCAGCGACATGCGCCCACCATGCAAGGTGCGGCTGAGCACGTCACGGCCCAGGGCGTCTGCACCGACAAGGTATTGGTGACCGGGCGCCTGGAAGGCGGCCCCGGCATCGATCGCGTCATGGGCGTGCGGTGCGATCCAGTCGGCACCGAGGGTGATCAGCGCCATGAGCAGGATCAGGATCAGGCTGTAGCGCACCTTGGCGCTGCGCCAGGCTCGCACACCGGTACTGGCACGTCGGGTTGTCACAGGCGCGTTCATCGGGTGGCCTGCGCAGCGCCGATGCGGATCCGCGGGTCGAGCCAGAGATAGAGCAGGTCCACGATCAGATTGGCGATCAGGAAGATGGCCGCCACCACCAGGATAAAGCCCTGCACCGACGGGTAGTCTCGAGCGGTGACCGCGTTCAACCCATAGGCACCGATGCCCGGAATCACGAACAGCTTCTCCACCACGACCGCGCCGGCGACCAGATAGCCGATCTGCAGCCCGATCACCGTCACCACCGGAATCAGCGCGTTGCGTACGGCGTGCGACAGCAGTGTGGCCCGCCGGCTGAGCCCCTTGGCCAGACTGGCGCGCACATAGGGGCGGCCGAACACCTCGAGCAGCGCGCCGCGCATCAGGCGACAGATCACTGCGGCGCGCGGCAGGCCCAGGGCCAGCGCCGGCAGCACCATGTGCCCGAAGTGCTCGCGCGACCAGGCGAACGGCTCGAAGCCGGTGGCCGGAAACACCCGCCACTGCAGCGACAGCCCCAGCATCAACACGGCGCCTACGAAGAACTCGGGCAGGGATATGCCCAGCAGCGTCGCCGTGAGCACGGCGTGGTCGGCCGGCCGGCCGTAACGCCAGGCCGCCCAGATGCCCGATCCGACGCCCAGCGGCAGCGCGACGGCCAGGGCCAGCACGATCAACTCGAGCGTCGCTGGCAGGCGCCGCAACAGTTCGGCCGATACCGGCAGCTGGGTCAGCACCGAATAGCCCAGGTCGCCCTGGAACATGCGGGTGAACCAGATCAGGAACTGCTGCAGCAGCGGCCGGTCGAGTCCGTACTGGTTGCGCAGGCGGTCATAGTCGGCTTTTTCGTAGCTGGTGCCCAGCCAGTTGAGGATCGGGTCGCCCGGCACGAAGCGCATCACGAAGAAGACGATCGCGGCCACCACCAGAAGGGTGATGGCCGCGGAGGCGATGCGCCCGCCCGCGCTCAGCAACAGGCTGCGTGAGGACAAGTGCGGGTAGTCCTGCCGGAGGCTGGGCTACGGAGCCAGCCAGACTTCGTCGAAGTAACTGACGTTGTACGGCAGGTGTACGTAGCCCTTGACCTTGCTCGACATGACGGCGTTGCTGGGCACTTCCATGAGTGCCATCCAGCTGGCTTCCTGGGCGCCGAGCTCCTGGATGCGGTGATAGGCCTTCTTGCGCTCCGCGTCGTTGATGATGCCCTGCGCCTTGGGCACCAGCTCGAACAGCTCGGCATTGTTCAGGCTGACGAAGTTGACCGGGTTGTCCTTGGTCCAGAACATCACATAGCTGTTCGGCTCCGGGCCACCGGTGCCGGCAACCGTGGAGGCCTCGAAGTTCTTGCCGCGCAGCACGTTGGCCAGCCACGCCTGATGCTCCATCACCTGGTGGGTGACGGTGACGCCGATCTTGGCCAACTGGGCCTGGATGACCGTCGCTGACTGCGCGAGCTGGGGCTTGACCGTGGACGAGATCAGCGTGAATTTCAGGTTCGACTGGCCCGCCTCGGCCAGCAGCTTTTTGGCCCGCTCCGGGTCATAGGTGAAGGTCGGCAGCTTTTTCGGGTGGTGGAAGTCGTTGGCGGCGGCAATCTGCGCGGTCGAGCCCTTGGCGCCCTTGCCGTACACCGCAACGGCCAGCGCATCGCGGTCGATGGCCATGTTGACGGCCTGGCGCACGCGCACGTCGTTGAACGGGGGCTTGGCCGCATTGAGCGCCCACCAGTCGAAGGAATAGGCGTTCTTGACGCTGGGCACCAGCGACGCCTCCTTTTCGAGCAGCGGCAGCAACTGGGTCGGGATGTCGCGCACCAGGTCGAGCTGGCCGGTGCGCAGACTGGTGGTGAGCGCGGTCGAATCCGGAATCACCTTGAACTCCAGCCGGTCCAGGTTGGGCAGCTTGGGCCGGTAATAGTTCGGGTTTTTGGTCAGGACGATGCGGTCACCCGAGGCCCAATCGGAGAACTGGAACGGGCCGGTGCCTACCGGCTTGCGCGCAAAACCCGCGTTGCCGAGCGCCTTGACCGCGGTCGGCGAGGGGATGCCCATGCCACCGACATACAGGAGCTGGTAGAAAAACCCCGGCCACGGCTGGGACAGCACGAAACGCACGGTGCCGGGATTGATCACCACCACCTGCTCCACCGGCTTGAAGAACGCGCGGTAGGGGGACGAGTTGGCCGGATCCAGGATGCGGTCGAACGCAAACTTGACCGCGGCGGCGTCGAAGTCGGTGCCGTCATGGAATTTGACGCCGGTGCGCAGGTAAAAATCGATCGCGCGGCCTTCGTCCTGCACGCGCCAGCTGGTCGCCAGGTCAGGCACGACCTGCATCCTGGCGTCATAACGCACCAGGGTGTTGAAGATGTTGGACACCACGTGGCCGGTGGCACCGTCGGTGATCACCAAAAGCGGATCGAGGCTGCGCGGCTCCGACTGGATGCCGACACGCAAGACGCCGCCCGGGCGTGGCTGCTGGGCTGAAGCCGACAGCGGTGCTGCCGTGATTGAGAGGGCGAGCAACACGCCGCCGAGCCATTTGCCGATCATGGTGTCTCCTGGTGTTTGTCCGGTTCTTCGTGGGCCGGCGGACTCCCGGCCTGAAATTCCATCGAAACTGATAATATCGAAATAGCAAGACGTTGACAAACGATCCATCGACGGAGGCAACATGGCAGGTACGGACATTGAGCAGCGGCTGCGTCGGCTCGAGGACGAGAAGTCGATCCTGGACACGCTGTACGCCTATGGGCACCATCTGGACGCCGGCCTGGAAGACGCCTGGATCGACTGCTGGACCGAGGACGCCGTGCTCGACTGGCCGGGGCGTGCCTTCATGCGCGGGCACGTTGAACTGCGGGCGGGTTTTCGCGCACATTCCCACGCACCGGTCATGTACCACAAGCATGTGGTGATGTCGCCCATGGTCACGCTCGACGGCGACCGCGCCACCGTGCTGAGCATGTTCGCCAGACTCGACCGCTACCCGGACGGGCCGGGCATCCGCGCATTCGGACGCTATCGCGACAAGCTGGTCCGCTGTGCCGACGGGCGCTGGCGCATCCAGGAGCGTTTGCCCGACATCGAAGCCGTGCGCCCCCAGGCACCGCTGGGCGGTGAGCCGTTTCCCGACAGCGCGGCAATGCGCAAGGCTGTCGAGGCGAAAGCGCCGAGCTGAGGGAAGTCACGACCCGTCGGTCGGACCTGTGAACAGCCGGCCGCGTTTCAGGCTGCGCCCGCGCCTGCATGCGACCGATGGAAAACAGTCAACCAGCGCGCAAAGAGCCACAGTCCGCATGCCAGACCCAGATGCAGGAATTCGCCTGGCCGCCAGTCGCCCCAGGACACTTGTGCCGCAAACAATGCAAATGCCGCCAGCATGGCCAATCCGGCAGCCAGCGCCAGTGTTTGCCGCCGCGCCGCCGCGGCGGCGATGACGGCTGATGCCGAAAGCACCGCCCAAGCAGGCGCCCACCACCTGAATCCGGCCACAACCCCCGCCAGCACGAACAGCACGGCCAGTGCGACAGCAAGAATCCAGGCGAACTGCCGCTCGCGTGCCACCACGCGCCGTGGCCACAGCACGGTTGCAGCCAGAAGCGGCATGGCGACACTGGCGCCGAGCGCCGATGCGAACATGTGCAACTGGGGCAACGGCAGCAAGCCGGAAAAGCGCAGCGTCCCCAGCAGCGCGGCTGCGGCAAACACCCCGCACGCCAGCCGCGCTGCGGGCATGGCCCTGGCCGGCCCCAGCGCGGCCCACAACGCCACGAGCATCAGCAATCCGTCCAGGCCGGCCTGCCAGTTCATGCCCGCGCTGCGGCCGATGCCGTTGTCATGTCCCCTTGCCCGGCACGGACGCGCGCCAGCAGCACCAGCGAGGCGAGCAACCCCAAGGCCGCAGCGGCTTGAATGCTCCAATGGACCGGCGTGAACCACAGCCCCGCGGCGAGGCTGCCAAACACCAGGCTCGCGCGCAGCGCCTCCCATTCGATGGCGCGCGGCTGGTTGGCAAACAGCCGGCCGATCGTGATGCCATTGAGGGCGATCAGCAAGCCATATCCAATGCGCGCGGCCACAGAGAGGTCTGGTGCCACGCGC
>JANNDB010000478.1:0-3466 GCA_031387285.1 Betaproteobacteria bacterium
GCCACGATGTGTTCGCCGCCGGTAAGCTCGGTGGTTTCACCGAAACACAGATAGCTGCCCAGCGGGTGCAACTTGTCGAACGCATTGCCCACTGTGGGATTGGCGCCGCAGCCGCTGGTGGTGTCGCTCTCGCCGCATTTGGTGCTGACCCACAGGTCGGCGATCGGGCAGACCTCGCGTTGCTTCTCGCTGGCCCATTGCACATATTCGCGCGCGGCCTTGCTGGCGCGCAGGATGGTGTCGTGGTCGCCATGCAACTCGATGCCATAACCCACCACCGGTTTGCCGGTGAGCTTGATGCCATCGACCACCTTCTGGGTCCAGCCGTCTTCAATACCGATCACCACCACGGCGGCCACGTTCGGGTTGCAGCCCGCGCCGATCAGCGTGCGGAAATGCAGTTCCAGATCCGCGCCGAATTGCAGGCGCCCGTACGGATGCGGAATCGCCATCGCTCCCTTGATGTTGTGCGCCACGGCTTCCGCGGCGGCATTGGAGAGGTCATCCAGCGGCAGGATGATGACGTGGTTGCGCACGCCGACGCGGCCGTTTTCACGGCGATATCCGAGGAATGTGGTGTCTTTGTTGATGATGCTCATGTCAAAATCGTCAAATTGTTTAAGGGTTCTCAAAATAAGCGGCCGCCGCGGAACCGGCTTCGCCGGGCCGCGGGCGGCGCCCCCCTGGGGGGGAAGCGGCCGCAGGCCGATTCAGGGGGGTCACCATCTTTTTGTCTTGATGTTGTGCACGTGTGCGTGCTGGCCGGTCTGGACCGGCGCCACCACCTTGCCCATGTCGATGCCGTACTTCCACACGGTGTCACCCACCGCCATGTCCTTGAGCGCCACCTTGTGGCCGATCGGGATGTCCTGCAGGGCCTGGACGCTGATCATGCGATCTTCGTCCATGATCCAGCCGTTGAGTGCCGTACCGGCCTTCACACCTTCCACCACCACGACGGCCACCGTGTCCTTGGCGTCATGCAATACAAAATGAATCATGGATGCTCCGAAAAAAAAGAAAACAGTATCAGGAACAGGCCGCAGTGTAGTGGCGGTTCCTCCGGTGTCAATCGTGTCATATAGATGACTTGATTGATGGCTGGCCGGGCCGATACACTGCGGGCCACCATGCCTGTTGCAGCCCTGCACTTTTCCCCTGTGAGCGACACCGGTTCCGCGCCGCTGTACCGTCTGGTCAAGCGCGAATTGCTGCGCGTGATCGAAGCCGGGCGCTGCGCTCCAGGCCAGCCGTTGCCCAATGAAAGCGAGATTGCCGGCGAGTTGGGCGTGAGCATCGGCACCTTGCGCCGTGCGGTGGACGAACTGGTGCACGAACACGTGCTCGTACGGCGCCAGGGCAAAGGCACCTTTGTGGCGCTGCACAACCGCGACCGTTTCCTCTTTCAGTTCTTCCACATCGAGTCCCGCGCGGATTCGCGCTTCTCCGAAGTCGACCCCCTCATGGTGTACCCGGCCGTGGAGTGCCTCGCCTTCGAGCGCGAGCGCGCCAGCGAGACCGATGCTGCCGCCCTGCGCATCAGGCCCGGGGACCCGCTGATCCGGATTGACAATCGCCTCTCGCTGCAAGGCCGCGCGGTCGTGCCCGACCGCATCACCGTCGCCGCTCAGCTGTTCAAGGGCCTGACGGAGAAGCGCCTGGTGGAGCGACCCAGCACGATCTACAACCTGTACCAGACCGATTTCGGCATCACCGTCCTGCGTGCCCAGGAGCGTGCCCGCGCCGCGGCGGCGGATCGCGGCGTCGCGCGGGTCCTGGGCGTGGCCATCGGCCTGCCGGTGCTGGAGATCCACCGCGTAGCGCTCACCTTTGGCGAGAAGCCGGTCGAGTACCGGGTGTCCACGGTGAACACCCAGAGCCACGACTATGTGAGCGTGTTGTCGAAGGCGAGCTAGGCGCCGGGGGCGTCGATTCGCCGTTCAAGCCACCGCTTCAAACGCCAGACCCAATGGCCCTGTATGGCCCAGGAGCGCCATGTGGCCACGGCGCGCTGCCCGCCGAGCGGCGCGAAGCGCAGCGCCGGGCGGACGGTATCGACCCGGCGCGGCGGTTTACCCAGAATGATGCACGAGATGTTGGCGTACAAGGAGCCAGCCACTGCCGCTGCGGCATCGCGCGGGGCGATGAACACGTGGTCCTGGCCGCTTGCGCGCAGGGTGGCGTCGGCAAGCACGTCGGTGCCGGCCGCGTTCAACGCAAGCCGACTGCGCATCCACCACGACGGCCAGCACGGCTCCTCGGCAATCAACGGCACGTCACACGCCAGCTCGGCGCCGCAACCCAAGCGCACACAGCCGCTGCGGATTGCCACCACCGTGTCTTCCAGCAGGTTGATGGTGGCGCGTTGCAGCGCGAGGCGGACTGCGGCCTGCAAGCGGGCGGGTTCGTCGCAGAGAAATCTGTCAGCGCCACTGACGACGCTGATGGCGCATTGCGGCATGCATTGGCGCAGGGCGAAGGCGAGCTCCAGCGCGAGGGTGCCCGCGCCCACAATCACCATGCTGTGCAGGCGGTCGGACGGCAGATTCACAACGCGGGGCCACAGGGCGGCAAAGGTCTCCATCGGAAAGACGAACAGGCCATGCTCGCGCGCACCGGGCATGGCGGCGTCCAGGGCGGTTCGGTCCTGCACAAGCTCCGGGTCAAGCGACAACAGGTCATACGCCAGCTGGTCGCCGTTGTCCAGCAAGAGCGTGTGCCCGGGCAGGTCGAGGGCCGTGGCGTGGTGCGCCAGCACACGCCCGCCACTGCGCGTTGCCAGCGTGGCGAGTGTTTCGGCGGTATCTGGCGGTGCAGCCTCACCTGTGATGATTCCAGGCAGCCTGTGGCGCCGGCTCAGCGGGCCCGGTTGTGCGAGCAGGGTTACGCGCAGTCCCGGTAACCGGCGCCGCGCCAGCAGCTGCAACAGCCGCTGGTGCGTGGGGCCGGTACCCACCAGAACCAGTCGCCGTTCGCGTGACAACGCCACCGGCTTCATCGGAATGTGCGCCATCCCCACCACAAGCGCATCACCGTGGTGATCGCACACAACGCCGCGAAACTGTAGGCCAGCAGCGCAAAGTGCTGCGGCCACAGGCACATGGCGATGAAAACGGCCAGCGTTTCAGTGGCTTCGGTCAGGCCCCCCAGGAAGTAGATGGACTTGTCCGGGTAGTCAAGATTGCCGAGGCCGCGCTTGGCGGCGATCACGGCGAATCCGAGAAAGCTCGACATGGTTCCGGCGAACCCGGCGAGCAGGGTGGCTGCGGCCAGCGCGTTGTGTTCAGGATGCGCCACGGCAAAGGCCAGCGGTATCGACGCATAAAACAGGAAGTCGAGCGTGATGTCCAGGAATCCACCCGCGTCGGTGGCCTGCGCCAGGCGCGCCATTGCGCCATCGAGTGCGTCACACAGGCGCGAGGCCAGGATGGCGGCGATCGCCAACAGCATGTGCCCCGTTGCCACG
>JANNDB010000492.1:0-1657 GCA_031387285.1 Betaproteobacteria bacterium
TCGTCCTTGGCCGCGGCCTTCTGGGCCACCAGCATGATGCGCCGCTCGGACTCCATCGCGGCTTCAAGCGCCTTGATGCTCTTGGGACGCCCGACAAACAGCGGAATCACCATATGCGGGAACACCACCACGTCACGCAGCGGCAACAACGGCAGGTCGAGCGGTGTGGGGGGGAGAGGCGCGGAACCAGACATAGTGAATCCTTTTCGTTACCAACTCAAGATGGTTGGCACATCGGGTTTTTCAACCCACCTGGCTCGCTCATCACGCAAGCTTCACAATGCGCCCGGCGACACTCACTGGAGTACCCTCCGCGCTACGCGCTACGCGCTACGCGCTACGGCGCTAATCGCCTTCGGAGCGGCCGGGCGGCTCATGCCTTCTTGGCCAGTTCCCTGTACACCAGCAGCGGCGGCTTGTTTTCTTCGATTGTCGATTCGTCCACAACAACCTTGTCCACGTTACTGGCATTGGGCAACTCGAACATGGTGTCGATCAGCGACTGCTCCAAGATGGAGCGCAGGCCACGCGCTCCGGTCTTGCGGGCGAGCGCCTTTTTGGCGATGGCCTTCAAGGCGGATGGGCGGATCTCGAGGTCAACGCCTTCCATCGAGAACAACTTGGCGTATTGCTTGACGAGCGCGTTCTTGGGCTCGGTAAGTATCTGCACCAGCGCTTCTTCGCTGAGTTCAGCGAGCGTCGCAACCACCGGCATGCGCCCCACCAGCTCGGGGATCAGACCAAACTTGATCAGATCTTCCGGCTCGACATCCTTGAATACTTCCGTGAGGCTGCGCTGCGCCTTGCTTTTGACCGAGGCGCCAAAACCGATGCCTGAAGATTCCGTGCGGTTGTCGATCACCTTCTCCAGGCCGGAGAACGCGCCGCCACAGATGAACAGGATGTTGGTCGTGTCGATCTGCACAAAATCCTGATTCGGATGCTTGCGCCCGCCCTGCGGCGGCACGCTGGCCATCGTGCCTTCGATGAGCTTGAGCAGCGCCTGCTGCACTCCCTCGCCGGATACATCCCGCGTGATGGAGGGATTGTCCGACTTGCGTGAAATCTTGTCGATTTCGTCGATGTAGACGATGCCGCGCTGGGCCCGGTCCACGTCATAGCTGCAACTTTGCAACAGCTTCAGGACGATGTTCTCGACGTCTTCGCCCACATAACCTGCCTCGGTCAGCGTGGTGGCATCGGCCATCACGAAAGGCACGTCCAGCATGCGCGCCAGCGTCTGGGCCAGCAAGGTCTTGCCGGAGCCGGTCGGCCCGATCAGCAGGATGTTGCTCTTGGCGAGCTCGACATCGTCCTTCTTGGCTTTTTCCTTGTGGCGCAGGCGCTTGTAATGGTTGTAGACGGCAACAGCCAGCGTACGCTTCGCGGGCTCCTGGCCGATCACGTAATTGTCCAGATTGGCCTTGATCTCGGCAGGAGTGGGCAACTCGCCCCGTGCGTCCTTGGCCACCGTGCTGGCGGGCAATTCGTCACGGATGATTTCGTTGCACAGTTCGATGCACTCGTCGCAGACGAACACCGAAGGCCCGGCGATCAGCTTCTTGACCTCATGCTGACTCTTGCCGCAGAAAGAGCAATACAGGGTCTTTTCGCCGGACGCGCCTTTTTTCTCGGCCATGGAGTCAATGCCTGTTCA
>JANNDB010000593.1:0-5492 GCA_031387285.1 Betaproteobacteria bacterium
CCGAGAAAAGCAGCGGCAATCGCCAGGCTGACGGCGCTCGTGGCCACCAGAATCGCGAACATCTGGCCCAGTGTCGACTGCAGATCGGCTTCACGCGCCTGCAGCGCCGTGGTCTGCAGTCTGTCAAAGTCGCGCATGTGGCCGCGGATGGCGTCCATGAGCCGCTTGCCCTCGCCACTGGCCACGGCGGCGGCTGCCGCGCTGGTTTGCTGGTCGCGTCGCAGTGCGATGATTTCTGCCATGTTCGCGAGTTTTGCACTCACAAGAGGCGTGACAGCTTCCAGGGTTTGTTGTGCCTGCGCAATGCGCGTCTGCGTCTGCAGGGCATGTAACTGGCCACTGATGCTGTCAATGCTCAGACGGTAGGGTTGCAGAAACGATTCGTCGCCGGTCAGCAGATAACCGCGTTCGCCGGTTTCGGCGTTGACGATCGAGGCCATGAGGTCGTCGGCCATGGTTATAACGGCGAAGGTCTGCCGGCGCTCGGCAACCGCGCCCTCCAGCCGGCCAAGGGACTGGAATGCGGCAATTGCACCCACGATGGTCAGCGCTGCGATCGCCACATGCCAGGGGATCCATTTGGTGATCGGTTTCATGGCGCGGCGCCGAAGCCTGCTGCGCTGGCGTCGGGTCCGGGTGCCTCGGTGGCCTGTATTCCAATGGTGTGTTGTTGTTTTGCCATGGTCGGCCGCTGATGGGGTTGGGAAATCGAAGCGGGACACTGCGATCCCGTCTCCCGCCTTGAATGCGGACAGACTGCATGGTACGGGTTGTTGCGCGTGCCGTCTGTACGGCAGCACACATAGCACCCTTTAGTGCAGGGCAGGCGGCGAATGCGCTCACCCCTGTGTGCGCCGGCGCACAGACCAGTGGCGTTGCCCCGTCAACACTGGGCACTGGCCGCTGACGCGCGTGAAATACGCGCCAAGCCAGTGTTGATCAACTTGTACAGGAGTATTTACCATGAACCCAATCATCAAATCGGGCACCGCAATGGGCGCCGTTCTGCTTGCCGCGCTGCTGGCGCTCGGCGGCTGCGCCGGCATGACGCAGCAGGAAAAAGGGACGGCCACCGGCGCGGTCATCGGCGGGGTGGTCGGCAATGTGTTGTGCGGTGGGGTGCTGTGCACCGGTGCCGGCGCCGCCGTGGGTGGCGTGATCGGCCACGAAGTCACCAAGAAGCCCTGAACACAGCACGCGGCGAGGGGCCACGCCGCGGCGTTTCGGCTGACCGAAAGACCCGGTGGGCGGGCTTTCAGTTTTCCATGAATTGGCGAACCCGGGAGCGCGCGGTGGCGGCGCGTCAGCTCGGGGGCGCTGTTGGCGTGTTCTGTGCGACGCGCGTCGCTGTCGCCTCGCTGCCTGCCGCGTCATTCAGGAAGCCCTCAAGCAGCAACAAGGGCTCACTGTTGCTCATCACGAGGACCAGGATAACGCCGCCGGCTGCCAGCACCATATGGACGATGAACGCCACGGGCACGCTCGCGCGCACCGCAGTGTGCGAGTTGTCCCCTGGCAGGTTGTCGCCGCCCGCATCGCGCGCCAGATTGCCATGCCATTGGCATGAAAAGCGCTCACAGCGGTAACGCAGCACCGGTTTGAAAACGCTCCACAGGCGGTCCACTACACGGCGCGGCGTGCGGACCAGGAAAGCGTTGCACAACGGGCACTGGTGATCGCTGTGGCGGACGTAGTCCCAGTGGCTGCGCGTCGGCTTGTCGGCGTAGTGGTGCATGCTGGCCTCAGTCCTTTTGTTTGTCGCCCTTGCCTGATTTGCCGTTGTTCCCGTGTTCCTTGCGCTCCTTTTTGTGGTGCTTCGGGGGCTTGTATCCGTTGGGGTCCGCGACGACGTAGGTGGCATTGCTTTTCCAGCGGCCGGGGTGGCGGTAGTAGCGGTCGTCGCGCTGTTCCCAGACATCCGGTTCCCAGCGGTAACCAACCCTTTGCACCAGGGTGCGGCCGTGGATCCAGATATGGCGGTCTCCGTGCCAGGCCCAGTATCCGGGTGCCCACACATAGCCTACCGGCATCACCGGGACGACTTCGTACTGCGGCGGCGGCGGACCGACCGTGATGTTGAAGGTGACCTGTGCGAAGGCCGGGCAAGATGCCAGCAGCAGGACAGACAGCAGGGCGGCAGTGGCAGTTTTGGCGGGGCTCATGGAGCGTCCTTGGTTGCGTCGATGGCGAATCTTCGGTCGCGCCCGAGTTTTTATCTGTGCGCTTGCGTACATTGGTGCGGTGCCGTGCGGCTATGTGGGGTACCGCACAGAACACAACGGGCATGGACGCCAGAATCGGGCCATGAAATCCGACTCTGCATTGGCGGGCCTGCTGCAGCAGGCAGTTCTGGACAGCACCAGTGTGGCCATCATTGCCACCGACGAAAAGGGTGTCATCCAGGTTTTCAATGCCGGCGCGGAAAAGCTGCTCGGCTACCCCGCGGCGGAAATGGTCGGCCTCCTGACGCCGACCCATTTTTCGGAACCACTGGAAGTCATGGCCCGCGCCGTGGTGTTGGGGCACCAGTGCGGCGAGACCGTCGCACCGGGCTTTGACGCCCTGGTCTACAAGGCCCGGCGTGGCGAACAGGATGTGTACGAGCAGACTTGTATCCGGCAGGACGGCAGCCGCTGCTCGGTGATGGTGTCGGTCAGCGCGCTGAGAGATGCGCAGCAGGCGATCATCGGCTTTGTGCTGATCGCCAGCGACAACTCGGCACGCAAGCGGGTCGAAGGCCAGCTGCGCGTGGCCACGCTGTTGCAGGCCGAAACCCAGCGCTGGCACGAGCGGATGGCGTCCGATCGCGCGGCGGCTGCGCAGGTTGACTACGTCGCTGCGATGTGCCAGGAACTGCGCAACCCGCTCAACACCATGCTCGGCTTTGCGCAGCTGATGGCTTCCGACACCCAGGCGCCGACTGCCGGACAGGCTGAGAATATCGCCCAGATTGCGCGCGCCGGGTGGTCGCAGATGGCGCTGATCGACGAGGTGCTCGACCTGGCCATGGTCGAGTCCGGATGCCTGTCCTGGCTGATCGAACCAGTAGCGCTGGCCGAGGTGGTGCGGGACTGCGAAGCCCGCATTGCGCCAGGAGCCCATCTGGCAGGCGTGCGCGTTGTTGCGACCAGGGTGGACCCGGCCATCTTTGTGTCCGCCGATCAGACCCGGCTGCGCCAGGTTATCCTGCGCCTGCTGACCAACGCGGTTGAGCGCAGCGCCCAGGGGGCTGCGGTGGTGTTGACGATCGATCCCGGAGCCGGCGGCAAGGTGCGTCTGACGGTGTCGGACAGCGCTGGCGGTTTCTCGCCCGATCAGTCCGGGAACCCCGGCTGGCCGGCCGACGCGGCCGGGACCTTGGTCGTCGCCGGACCAGGCTCCGGCTTCGGCCTGCTGGTGACGATGCGGCTGGTGGAACTGATGGGTGGAACCGTCGGCGTCTACAGCACGGTCGGTCAGGGCAACGGGTTCTGGATCGACCTGCCCCAGGCACTGACATCACCTGCCATACCGGAAGAAGCTTTGACCACCACGGCGGCAGCGCTCGAGGTTCCCGCCGAGACACCACTGCGCACCGTGCTGTACGTCGAGGACAACCCGGCCAACCTGCAACTGGTGGAACAGATCATTGCACGCCGGCCTGGCCTGCGCCTGCTCAGCGCCGGCACCGGTGCGCTGGGTGTGCAGGTAGCCCTGAGCGTGCGTCCCGATGTGGTGCTGATGGATATCAACCTGCCAGGCATGAGCGGTCTCGAGGCGCTGCAGCAGCTGCGCGCAAACGCAGCAACAGCGAATATTCCGGTGGTGGCGGTCACAGCCAACGCGATCCTGCGCGATATCGAGCGCGGGCTGGCCGCCGGATTCTTTCGCTACCTGACCAAACCGATCCGGGTCAACGAGTTTCTGGAAACACTGGATGCTGCGCTGGAAGTGTCGCTATGCGCGCCATCGCACTGACGCCCGCTGCCGCACTGCCTAAGCTGAACCACTGCGTACCGGTTGGTGCGCAGAAATCGTCTGTTCAATTCAAGGAATTCATCATGAAGACTATTAATCTGTTGGGTGTGGCCGTGGCAGTGCTGGCACTGGGTGGTTGCATTTCATTCCCCGCCGGCCCTGCGGGTCCGCAGGGTGCAACCGGCGACACCGGCGCCACCGGATATACCGGTGCGAAGGGCAGTACCGGCGCACCCGGTTCCACTGGCTACACGGGAGCCACCGGCAGCACGGGTGCGACCGGTTATACCGGGGCGACGGGTGAAACCGGCGCCACAGGACGCACGGGCGCGACCGGCAACACCGGCGGTACCGTGTTGATCGTGCCGTCACCGTAACGCCTGTCGACCATGAACAAAGACCAGGCCAGGGGTCCCCAATGAACCACCCGCCTTCCACCGCGCTCCTGGCTCCATCGGGCATGGCGGGCGGGACCGATGATGGTGTCGAACCACCACACGTCGCTGCCGCTGAGCTGGGTGCGGCGTCCCCGGCACTGGTCAGTTCGGTAGATGCGGTTGCCCGCTCGCGGCTGCTCACGGTCGGTGCAGGCGCCCTGCTGATGGAGGTTGCGCATCTGCTGTCGTCGGCACAGATCGGCATGGTCGTGGTGGTCGATCCATCCGGCGCCATGTTGGGCGTGATCACCGAGACCATTCTGGTGCGGGAACTGGGAACCGGCCAGGCCGGCTTCTTCACCACGCGTGCGGGTGAAGTCATGACACGGCAGTACACGGCGTGCAAGGCCGAGGACGGTTTGTCCGATGTCCTGGCCATGATGCACGAAGGGGGCCTGATCCACGTTCCGGTGGTCGATGCCGACAACAAACCCACCGGTGTCGTGAATGCCCGAGACGGCCTGCGGGCCCTGCTGGCGGCAGGCAATATGGAGGAGGGGCTGTTGCGCAACTATGTGATGGGTGTCGGGTACCAGTGAGGTCGGTAGTTCGATGTGGCTCACGGGTCAGTCTCTACCGGGAACACGTGCGCCTGCCCCAACACTTCGATACGCACCGTGGCGCCCACCGGCGGAATGTGAACGGTGAGCGTGTGCACCAAGAGCCGCGCGCCTTCAGCCTGCGCCGCACGGAGCAGGCGCACGGTCAGGCCGCACAGGGCACCGCCAAAGTCCACCTCTTCCACGATGGCCAGGCAACCGGTGCCGTCTGGCGCGGGTGCCTCGGCGTTCACGGTTGCGAGCACCAGTTGCTCGGGGCGCAGCATGATCTGGGCGGCGCCATCGCGCCCGGTGTCGTCCACGGCAATTTCGCCCAGGGAGCAGTTCGCGCGGCCGCCCGCCAGCTGCGCGGGGAGCAGGATCGCCTCGCCCAGGAACTCGGCCGTGACCGCATCGACAGGACGCAGATACAGCGCCTGCGGCGAGCCCACCTGCACCAGGCGCCCACAACGCATCACTGCCACCTGATCGGCAAATGACATCGCCTCGGCCTGGTCGTGGGTGACCAGGATGGTGGTCACGCCGGCTGCGCCGAGCA
>JANNDB010000594.1:0-4217 GCA_031387285.1 Betaproteobacteria bacterium
CGGCCACACAGCGACGAAACGTGCTGAGCGGCAGATGGAGCATGAGTTGCGCAAATACGAGCTTGCCTTCGTGCATGGTTTTGGGCGGAAATCCGCAAAAAACCCTGAGTCTGGCGTTCGACGTTCAAATCGAGACCAGACCGAAGCACTAAATTCGGCAAGCAAATCATTAACTTACGACGTTCCGATGTGACAACGTTGGGACACTACTGGCGTGGTGCATAAGCTCAACGGCTGCGGCAGCGCCGAGGCCGACATCTGGCGCCAGGGCCTGGGCGAGTTCTTCCTGGACGACCCGTGGAAATACGAGGCCGCCTGGGTTGCGCTGCAGCCCGAGTTGCAGGAACGCCTGCTGCCGCTGCTGCTGGACGACGCGCGTGTGCTGTTGATGCAGCATCGCGCCTATAACATGGTGGCCTACCCCTGGTCGCTGCGTTACCAGCAATCCAACCAATGGGCCCTGGAAACCCTGGCCGCCGCCATCGAGCCGGGCGTGACCAGTCGTGAAAAGGCCCATGCCTGGCTGCAGTTCAAGGGCTACCAGCCGACGACGCTGACCATAGGCGCACTCACGCGGCTGGGCGCGCGCGCCACCGCTGCCAACGTCGCCTTCGACGATCATCCCAACGAGAAGCGCTTCAGCGACCGCATCGAGACCGTGACGGTCGATTCGGTGTTCGCATGGTTGCAACGCTCCGGGTTGGGCAAGGCGGTGGTTGAACTGCGCTTGCCATAGGGCAGCCATAGCGCGCGAGGCGCCGGCTCAGACCCCGCGCGCTCGATCCTGCGCAAAGCGCCGCCGGAACTCCGCGAAGCTCCCGCTGTCCAGCGCCGCGCGTATCTCGAGCATCAGATTCACGAAGTAGTGCAGGTTGTGGATGCTGCAGAGCATCGGGCCCAGCATTTCCCCGCAGCGGTCCAGATGGTGCAGGTAGGCCCGCGAAAAACCATCGCGTCCGCCGTCATCCCAGGCCGCGCCTGAAGTGCCGGCGCAGGCATGGCAGGTGCAGCTGCTGTCCAGCGGTTGCGCATCCGTCTTGTGCCGCGCGTTGCGGATCTTCAGGTCGCCAAAACGCGTGAACAGCGTGCCGTTGCGCGCGTTGCGGGTAGGCATCACGCAGTCAAACATGTCCACGCCCTGGGCCACGCCTTCCACGATGTCTTCCGGCGTGCCGACCCCCATCAGGTAACGCGGCTTGTGCGCCGGGAGCCGGTGCGGCGTATGCGCCATGATGCGCAGCATCTCGTCCTTGGGTTCGCCCACGCTCACGCCGCCCACCGCATAACCAGGGAAGTCCATCGCGACCAGTTGCTCCAGCGACTCCTGGCGCAGCGCCTCGAACATGCCACCTTGCACTATGCCGAACAACGCGTTCGGATTTTCCAGACGCGCAAACTCGACCTTGCAGCGCTGCGCCCAGCGCAGGCTCAACTCCATCGACGCGCGTGCTTCGGCTTCGGTCGTGAGTTGCCCCCTGGACTGGGGTTCGACCGATACATAGGGCGTGCACTCGTCGAACTGCATCACGATGTCGGAGTTCAGCGTGGTCTGGATCTGCATCGAGATCTCAGGCGTGAGGAACAGCTTGTCGCCGTTCACGGGCGACGAGAAGCGCACACCTTCTTCGCTGATCTTGCGCATCGCGCCGAGCGACCAGACCTGGAAGCCGCCCGAGTCGGTCAGGATCGGCTTGTCCCATTTCTCGAACGCGTGCAGGCCGCCGAACTGGGTCAGCACGTCCAGCCCGGGGCGCATCCACAGATGGAAGGTGTTGCCCAGGATGATCTGGGCGCCCATGTCGCGCAGGCTTTGCGGCGTCACGCCCTTCACCGTGCCATAGGTGCCGACCGGCATGAAGATCGGCGTCTCCACCACGCCGTGGTTGAGCGTCAGGCGTCCGCGCCGGGCGTGGCTCGCGGCATCGGTGGCCAGCAGGTCGAAATGCAGCATGGGTAGCGCGTGTCTGCTGTCAGAGGGGGGACGTGCTGACCTTGCGCTTCCACATTTCCCAGGGGCGCAGCAACTGCGCGTCGTTCATGCTGGAAGCCGCCTGCGCTTCAGCGTCGGTCAGGAAATTGATGTCGCCCATGGCCATGGCCTGCGTCTGGAGGCGCGCGTTGGTCTCGGTGTAGATGGCGCGAAACACCACCTGCTGTATTGAATTCCCCACCGTCACGCTGCCGTGGCCGCGCATCAGGGCCACCGCGTTGCTGCCCAGCGTGTCGGCCAGCGCCACGCCCAGCGCCTGGGTGCTGATCAGCAGATCGGTGCTCTCACCGGCCGCATGGCGGATCTCGAACACGGGGGTCTGCGCGCCCAGGAAACCGCTCATATGGCAGATCGGGCGCAGGCGTGCGCTGGTCACCCCAAACGGGATCATCGCCGGGGAATGGCTGTGCACCACCGAGCGCACGTCGGGGCGGGCGCGGTAGATCGCGCTGTGAATGAAGCGCTCCAGGTAACTGCGCCGGCCCTGGGTGTCATGCACATTGCCGTCCAGGTCGCAACTGAGAATGTCCTCGGCCTGCACCAGTGCCGGCGCCATGCTGCGCGCGATCAGGAATCGTTGCGGGTCCTGGTCGTGGCGCACGCTGATGTGGCCAAAGCCGTCCAGCACGCCTTCGTTGACGAGGATGTGGTTGGCGCAGACGAGGTCAGCGATCAGTTCGAGGTTGGCGGTGGCGGGCATGGCGGCTCCTGGTGAATCAGGCGGAATTATCGGCAGCGGCACGCGCCAGCAGCATGGCGTCCCCGTAGCTGAAAAATCGGTACTGCTGTGTGATGGCGTGCTGGTACAGCGCCATCACATGATCGTGCCCGGCAAACGCGCTGACCAGCATCATGAGGGTGGACTTGGGCAGGTGGAAGTTCGTTACCAGCAGGTCGACCTGCCGGAAGCTGAAACCTGGCGTGATAAAGATGCTGGTCTCGCCCTGCGCAAGCCCCGACGTGGCCCAGGACTCCAGCGTGCGCAAGGTGGTGGTGCCCACGGCGACGACGCGACCGCCGCGCGTGCGGCAGTCGCGGATGGCTTGCTGTGTGGCGGCGGGTACGTCGTACCACTCGCTGTGCATGCGGTGTTCCGCGATGTTCTCGGTCTTTACCGGCTGGAAGGTGCCTGCACCCACATGCAGCGTGACGCTGGCGCGCTGCACGCCGCGCTGCTCGAGCGCGTCCAGCACGGATGCGTCGAAGTGCAACGCTGCAGTGGGAGCGGCAACCGCTCCGGGGTTGCGCGCGAACACGGTCTGGTAGCGCGCCGCGTCCTGCGCCGTGTCTGCATGCGTGATGTAGGGGGGCAGCGGCACGTGCCCGTGCTTCTCCATCAGGGTGTGCGGGTCGTCGCCGTGCGCATTCGACAACACGAAGCGGAACAATGCGCCCTGCGCGTCCGGCCAGCGCCCGAGCAGGGTGGCACAGAGGGAATCCGGCTGGCCGGGCGCACCCGCCAAGGCCAGCGTGGTGCCGATTTCGGGTTTCTTGCTCACGCGCATGTGCGCCGCGACCTGGTTCCCAGGCAGCACCCGCTCGATCAGCAACTCCACCCTGCCGCCAGTGGGCTTTTCGCCAAACAGCCGCGCCTTGACGACCCGGGTATCGTTGAATACCAGCAGGTCGCCGGCGTGCAACTGCGCGGGCAGGTCACGAAAGATGCGGTCAACCGGCGACGGCCCGGTGCCGTCGAGCAGGCGCGAGGCGCTGCGTTCTTCGGTCGGGAATTGCGCGATCAGCCCGGTTGGCAGCTGGAAATCGAAGTCTGTCAGCGTGAAACTGCGCGCCGCAGAATGGGTATTGGACGACATGGTGCTTGAGGGCTGTACAGGCCCGTGCCAAGGGAAGGGGAAGAAGACCGGGCAGAATTCTCCCATGCCAGCCCGCAAGCCTTCTGCCGATGCCCCACAGGCGGGCGCACCCGCGCCGCGCAATGCGATGCAGAAGGCGCTGGCCAGGATGGGCCTGTTGCGCGACATCGACCTGGCGCTGCACCTGCCGCTGCGTTACGAAGACGAGACCCGCATCACGCGCCTGAGCGAAGTGCAGGACGGGCAGACGCTGCAGATCGAGGCCAGTGTGACGTCCTGCGAGATCAGTTACCGCCCGCGCCGCCAACTGCTGGTGACGGTGGACGACGGCACGGACACCTGCACGCTGCGCTTCTTCAGCTTCTACCCGTCGCAGCAAAAGGCCATGCAGGTCGGCTCGCGCGTGCGCGCAC
>JANNDB010000626.1:0-2235 GCA_031387285.1 Betaproteobacteria bacterium
TCCGCCGCCGCGACCAGTCCGGTAAATACGCACAGCCTGAAATCCAGCCGCAGCGTGGCGAGCACGATGAAGATCGCGTAGAGAAGGCCCAGTGGGCTTTGCAGCACGTATACCGGATTGAGTTCGCGCGATACGAGGAGGATCAGGATGCTGGGAACGCTCGTTTCGACGAACGCGTTCAGGTACCGGAGCGCGCCCGGCACGCCCTTTCCCCGGCGCAGCCAGCGACCGATCAGGTACCGGATGAAAAGCTCGTAGCAGAGCAGCAGGGCGATGACCGCGATGATGTAGAAGAACACGGCAGGCGTGAGGAAACGAAGCAGGTTGTCTTTGAGGAACAGCGCGTAACCCAGGCCGTAAATTACGATCAGCACGCCCGACAATCCTGCGAGAATAGCCATGCGCATACGCTCGCTGAGGATGATCTCCTGGGCGAGATGATCCTCGAAGGATGCGTCAGACTGTGTCAGACAAGCCTCGGTTCGAAGCCCCAGACCGAAAGGATCTTGCCGCCATCTTGAGCTGTCCGACCAGTTCCATGTAATCCGGAAAGCGGCCCGAAGCGGGGGTGCATTCGAAGTTGACGGCGACCATGGGGACTCTGCCTTTTGACCAAGTGTCCAATCGAGAGTCGCCTACTATACTTCGCGCCCATGGAGCCCCGCCGCTTAAAGCACTGGTCGCCCAACATGCCGCGTTCGCTGCGTGCGCCACGCATCATGCCGCAGGAAGTGTTCTTGCGGCGCACGGTAGCTCGACCCACACACGACGGCCAGTGACTGGTTTCGGGCAAGCAGTTCTGAAATCTGTAGCCCCGCTTTCAGTCTGAAGCCGGTATTCGATTTCGAAAATGTTCGGCACCGCCGCCTCTGTCTGTTGCTCGATCGAGATCTGAAGTGCTATTCTCAATTTTCAGAAACACGTCGCTACGTACTGACAAAACTGACAAAACCCCATGGTGGCACCGGCAAGGTGGCAAAAGGCAGAGTTTTGTCGGTTTTGTCAGTACGGTAGGTGGCTAATTTGCAAAAGCAACCATTGCCGGCCACGCCTGATTTGCGTTTGAATCCCGTTTGCACCCGACCACCACGAGTCAGTCGGCCGGCGTGCTGCATTACTGCCCGCCATCGACTGGCGTTGCACCAAGTCGGCAGCTACTTCCGAGTTTTACTTTGACTTTGCGTTGATGCACGTCCGCTACGGCTGCGTTTCGGCCCCTGGCAGAACACACTCCCGCACCACTGCCATATGAACATCGAAAACCTGCTCGACCTCGCGGACCTCCACGTATTCCTCCACACCGCCCAGGTTGTAGGCGGTCGGCCCATACACCACCGTGGGAATGCCGCGATGACGGAAGTAGCCGGAGTCGGTCAGACCCACGCGCATGTTGGCCACGACATCGGGCGACACGATGCGCCGGGCATGTTTCAACACCAACTGCACCAGGGGCGCTGTCGGATCGGTCAGGTTGGGTTCGGTGGCGGCGTTGCCAAGGCGTTCCAAACTCACCTTGGGGTGTTTGAACAGCGTACGGTCCAGCCATTCCCGCACTGCAGCTCCCGTCATGCCGGGCGGGTAACGCACATCCACCAGGGCATGGGCTTGGCCAGGCACCAGATTGGGCGAGGTGCCGCCATGGAGGGCGCCGATGTTGACCGTCACCCGGCTCAGATTCTCGAACTCGCCCAGGCCGCCCACGGCTTCGGAAATCTGTTTGGCCTGCTCCATGGCGGCTACTACGCTCTCGGGCAGGGTGGTGGGTGCGTCCCGCAGCTTCACGATATCTGTCAGGGCTGCCATCAGTGACTCGATCGCGTTGTCGCCCCGGTGCACATGGGCGCCGTGGCAGGCACGCCCAGTGCTGGTGAGCCGGTACCAACTGATGCCCTTTTCGCCGATGCGCACCACTGTGGGATTGCCGGCATCCGCATTCAGGACCAGGTCACCCCGGGCAGCGGGCTCGTGCTCGAGCAGATAGCCTGTACCCCACTTGCCGCCTGTTTCCTCGTCACCCACCAACAGCAAAACGACTTCGCCGTGCATGGAATCCGCCTGCGGCGCCAGCGCAAGCAGCACATTGACCAGGATGGCCACCCCGGCCTTCATGTCGCCCGCGCCCCGGCCGTAGATGCGGCCATCGTGCAGGTCGCCCCCGAGCGGGGCATGGGACCAGCCCGACGGCTCGCCCACCGGGAAGGTGTCCAGATGGCCGTTGAGGACCACGCGTTGGCC
>JANNDB010000658.1:0-2231 GCA_031387285.1 Betaproteobacteria bacterium
AGCTGGATCTGCCTGTTCCTGCTCAGCTATCCGCAAACCGACTTCACCATCATCACCACCAGCGGTCCGAAATCGTTCCACATCGGCCTCAACATCTACATGTTCACCGCGTTGATGTTCCTGCTGGGAATCGCGTGGGCATTTGGCAAGGCCAGTGTGTTCAAGTACATCAGCGACGACTACCCCAGCAACATCGGCACCGTCAGCGGCATCGTCGGGCTCGCTGGCGGCCTCGGTGGCTTCGTGTTGCCGATCATGTTCGGCGTACTGATGGACCTGACAGGCATACGCTCCAGCGCCTTCATGCTTATGTACGGCGTGGTCTGGGTCTCGCTGATCTGGATGTACTGGACCGAGGTGCGCCGCGCCGAACTGATGGGCCGCAACGCCAGCGCGTTCTCGCTCAATGGATGAACACAAGAAGGCAGCGCCATGAACTCAAGCTCACTCTCCACCAAAACTGCCGGCACTGCCGATATCACTGATTGGCGCCCCGAGGACAACGCCTTCTGGGAGTCGACCGGCAGCAAGATCGCCTACCGCAACCTGTGGCTGTCGGTCCCGGCCTTGTTGTGCGGCTTCGCCGTCTGGGGCATGTGGGGCATCATCACCGTGCAGATGCTCAACCTGGGTTTTCCCTTTACCCAGGCCGAGCTTTTCACGCTGACCGCGATTGCCGGCATCTCCGGCGCGACGATGCGTATCCCGGCCTCGTTCCTGATCCGCCTGGCGGGTGGACGCAACACCATCTTCCTGACCACGGCGATGCTGCTGGCGCCGGCCATCGGCACGGGCATGGCGTTGCAGCACAAGGACTGGCCGCTGTGGGTGTTCCAGCTGATGGCGCTGTGGTCGGGGGTGGGCGGCGGCAACTTTGCCAGTTCCATGTCCAATATCAGCACCTTCTTCCCGAAGCGCCTGCAGGGCACCGCGCTGGGCCTGAACGCCGGCATCGGCAACTTCGGCGTGACCACCATGCAGGTGGTGATTCCGCTGGTCATGACGGTTGCCCTGTTTGGTGACTACGGCGGCGCGTCCATGACCTTGCTCAAGGACAGTGGCTGGATCCTGGGCAAGATCCAGGCCGGCACACCCACATGGATCCAGAATGCCGGCTTCGCCTGGGTGTTGTCGCTGCTGCCGTTGTCGGTGTTGTGCTGGTACGGCATGAGCAACCTCAAGACGGTCTCGCCGGATACCGGCAGCACGCTGGTGGCGTTTGCCAAGATCACCTATCTGTACACGCTGGCCTTCGTGCCATCGATTTTCGGCCTGTATCTGTACCTGCCGGCACCCACCGGGCTGGGCCTGATCAGCATGTGGGTGGCGATACCGCTGGACATCGTCAGCGCGTTGCTGGTCATGAAACTGGCGGCGTTTGGCCCGATGAAAGAAGGTGTTGCCAAACAGTTCCAGATATTCAGCAACAAACACACCTGGTCGCTGACCGCCTTGTATATCGTCACTTTCGGCTCGTTCATCGGCTTTTCGATGGCCTTGCCGTTGTCGATCACCGTGATCTTCGGCATCAGCCATGTGCCCGATGCCGCCGGCGTGCTGCAGCACAGCCTGAAGAACCCGAATGCGCCCTCGGCCTTCACCTACGCCTGGATTGGCCCCTTTGTCGGTGCAGCGGTGCGCCCGATCGGTGGCTGGATCTCGGACAAGGTCGGGGGATCGATCGTCACGCAGATCATCTCCGCCGTGATGGTGCTGGCATCGGCTGCTGTTGGCTACGTGATGATGCTGGCCTACGCCTCGGCCACGCCGGAGACCTACTTCCCGGCATTTCTGGGCCTGTTCATCGTGCTGTTCTTTGCCAGCGGCATCGGCAACGGCTCGACCTTTCGCACCATCGGCGTGATCTTCGACCGCCAGCAGGCCGGTCCGGTGCTGGGCTGGACATCGGCCATCGCCGCCTACGGCGCCTTTGTCGCCCCGGTGGTGATCGGCACGCAGATCAAGGCCGGAACACCGCAGGTGGCGATGTACGGCTTCGCCGTCTTCTACGCCCTGTGCCTGGTCCTGAACTGGTGGTTCTACCTGCGCGCCGGTGCCGAAATCAAGAACCCCTGAAGCCGCCCCCACACCATCCCGCAAGGACCCCATGAGCCACTTTCTCGATCGACTGACCTACTTCTCTGCTGCGCGCGAGAGCTTCTCGGGCGACCACGGCGTGACCACCGGCGAAGACCGCACCTGGGAGGACGCCTACCGCAATCGCTGGGCCC
>JANNDB010000674.1:0-1615 GCA_031387285.1 Betaproteobacteria bacterium
AAAAGCCAGGCGCTGGCGGGCTCGGGCACGGATATCAGCGTGCCGCCAAAGCTGCCGTTGTCAAGGTACTGCCCGGTGCTGCGGAACTGGCCGCGTGCGTCGTCTGCATACAGGCCCCCGTCGGTTGCGACCACCGTGGCCTGGTTGGACGGGTCGAACTCGTGGCCGGGCGCCACCGCCGCCGGATACACCAGTTCTGTAAAACCGCCGCTGCTCAGCCGCGATATCACCACCGTGCTGACTGTCGCGATGGCGCGTTTGCCGGAGCTCGCCACCGACGTCAGTTCGACCGGCGCCAGCTGGCAGTACTTGCTGCCGTAGGAGTACTCGTTGCCCGTGAGGTACCGGGTCTTCTTGCCGGTAGAGGCAATCGACGTCAGTTCCACCGGACTACCGGCGACCACCAGGGGCAGTTTGCCGCCACCTACCACCTGCCCGTCCAGCACGCAGATGATCTTCTCTTTGCCCTTCACACGCCCGTAGTGCGAGTTCGCGCCGATCTTGGTACTCTGCTCGAAGTCCATGTCCAGGTAGTCCTGCTCCAGGCTGTCGAAGTACCAGGTCGACAGCGCGTTCATGGCCAGCGGCTGGTTGCCCAGGGTGCCCGAGCCGGTGATCGTCACCACCACATCGGACGCATTGCTGCCAGTCACAACGCCGGTGTAGTTCATGGAAAGTGCCATGCCGGAGAAAAACCCATTCGCGCTGTAGTTCCAGCCCGCGTTGTCGAAGGACCCGCTCCAGGTGATGGCACTGCCAGCGGCAACGCTGCCCGTGCCATCGGAAATTGAGTCGGGGTTGAGGACGGCGTAGTCACGCAGCGTTGTATACACCGAGGTGGTTGACTCCAGCATCGAGTGCAGCGCCATCTCTTGCACCAGCGGCATCGATTGGGCGGGGCTTGCCGCGACCAGCGCCAGTGGCAGCAGCAGTGCCGTGCGCATTACGACGCTGCGCAAGGTGTGAATGGGATGCATAAGGGGCCTTTCACCGAATGACCATCGGTGGGTGTGGATTGCACAGGAGGTAGCGCCGTCGGAGGCAACCGGATCGAGGTGGCTACAGGCTCGGTCCGGGGGGCCTTGGGGCAAGCATGAATTGAGCCGAAACGGCAAGCTGTTGAAAGCAAAGGATTTCCGTTTGCAGCCCCGGTTGGGCTGTAACGTTTCCTGACAGGCGGCGGTCAGCGGGGCGCGGATTCCCAATCCAGCAGCATCCGGTTACGCGTACCAGCCATGCGCCAGCGCTATGTTGGCCAGCGCACAGAGCAACGCCGAGACCGGCGGGAGAATTGGGGCTCCCTGTCATCCGTCCCACGTCGTCCTGGCGGACTGATTGGGAGCCTGCGGAGGGTGCCGTTTGCACCGCCGTCCGACGCCGCTGGAGAGCAAGAAGGCACAATCAGGAATGAGACTCGCTTTTGGAATTGGTGTACTGGTTGCCGTGCTGGTGGTGGCGGCGCTGTGGAGCTCCGGGCCAACCATCGCTGCGCTGTCTGCACCAGCGTTGCTGGGTGCGGCCCTCGGCGCTATCGTGGTCGCGTGGCTCGGGGGCGTGTGGGTGCGCAGTCGCCGTCGCAAGCGGGATCTGCGTACGCGATATTCGGCCCTGTGGT